>NZ_JASGSR010000004.1:0-139102 GCF_040446015.1 Bradyrhizobium sp. INPA03-11B | reverse complement strand
AAGCAAGTGCCCGGCGAGTGGATGACGCGAAAAGGGATTGACTAACCAAGGCCCGTTACAGAAGCCCGGATGAAGCGGAGCGAAATCCGGGAATATTTCGGCGTGCACCATCCCGGATTGCGCTTCGCTGCATCCGGGCTACGGGGCTACTGCGCATGATCCGGAAAAGTGGCATCGGTTTTCCGGCGGGTTCAAGTTCAAACAAGATATCAAACAGGAAGCGGGTGCCGTCCCCGGGCCTGGTATGCCTGCCGGATGCATGGCGGGTTGCATAATGATACTGGCGCTGACATCGGAACCCGGCTAATCCACTGCCTGCATAAAGCGAGATGTCAGGACAATGGCCGATACGATCCAGGAAGTGCTGCAAGCCTTTGCGAAGGGTGAACTCGTCGTCGTCACCGACGATGACGATCGGGAAGGCGAGGGCGATTTGATCGTCGCGGCATCGTTCTGCACGGCGGAAAAGATGGCCTTCATCATCCGCCACACCTCCGGCATCGTCTGCGCGCCGATCACCACCGAGGATGCCCGCCGGCTGCGGCTCGACCCGATGGTGGCGCACAACGAATCCAACCACACCACGGCTTTCACCGTCTCGATCGACTACAAGCCCGATGGCGGCACCGGCATCTCGGCCGAGGAGCGCGCCTCCTGCTGCCGCGCGCTCGCCAATCCGAACGCCGGCTCCAACGATTTTGCGCGCCCGGGCCACATCTTCCCGCTGATCGCGCGCGACGGCGGCGTGCTGCTGCGCTCCGGCCATACCGAGGCCGCGGTCGATCTCTGCCGGCTCTCGGGCCTGCCGCCGGTCGGCGTCATCAGCGAGCTGATGAACGACGATGGAACCGTGATGAAGGGCGAGCAGGTCGCGAAGTTCGCCGCCGCCCACAAGCTCAAGCATGTCACGATCGCTGATATGATCGCCTATCGCCAGGCGCGCGAGAAGCTGATCGAGCGGGTCGCGACCTTCACCACCGAAAGCCCGATCGGCCCCCTGCAGGGCTACGCCTATCGCTCGCCGTTCGACGAGATCATGCATGCCGCCTTCGTCTACAACGGCATCGGCGACGGCCGGGACGTGCTGACCCGGCTGCACAAGCCCAACATCGTGAAAGATCTATTCACCGGGCCGGCGCGGATGGAAGCCGTGCTGCGGCACTTCAAGGCTGCCGGCCGCGGCGTGCTGGTATATCTGCGCGACGGTGCCGCCGGTGTTCCGGTCCAGCCGGTCGACGAGCTGAAGTCGGCGGAAGCCGATCGCAACAAGCAATGGCGCGAGGTCGGCGTCGGCGCCCAGATCCTGCGCGATCTCGGCATCACCTCGATCCGGCACCTGACCTCGTCGGTGCATGACTACAAGGGCTTGTCCGGTTTCGGCATCGAGATCGTGTCGAACGAGAAGTTCGACGGCTGATGCGGGTCATTCCGGGCGCGATGCGTGCGCATCGCCCCCCGAACGGCATACGTCCAATTCAATTGCGCTTCGCAGCATAGCGCTTTAATTTATCCGCCAATTTCCGAGTGACGATGCGAAAGGATGTTTCATGAGCGTGCGCCCCCAGTCCAAGGACAAGCCGGCTGCCGCCAGCTTCCAGTGGGATGATCCCTTCCTGCTCGACGACCAGCTCACCGAAGACGAGCGCCTGATCCGCGACACGGCGCGGGCCTATGCGCAGGACAAGCTGTTGCCGCGGGTCACCAAGGCCTATCTGGAAGAGAAGACCGACCGCGAGATCTTCAACGAGATGGGCGAGCTCGGCCTGATCGGCGTGACGCTGCCCGAGGAATATGGCTGCGCCAATGCGAGCTACGTGGCGTATGGCCTCGTCGCACGCGAGATCGAGCGCGTCGATAGCGGCTACCGCTCGATGAACTCGGTGCAGACCTCGCTGGTGATGTATCCGATCTACGCCTATGGCGACGAAGACCAGCGCAAGAAATATCTCCCCAAGCTCGCCACCGGAGAATGGGTCGGCTGTTTCGGCCTGACCGAGCCTGACGCCGGTTCCGACCCCGGCGGCATGAAGACCCGCGCCGAGAAGGTCGCCGACGGCTACAAGCTGAACGGCGCCAAGATGTGGATCTCGAACGCGCCGATCGCCGACGTGTTCGTGGTGTGGGCCAAGTCGGCCGCGCATGACAACCAGATCCGCGGCTTCATCCTCGAGAAGGGCATGAAGGGCCTGTCGGCGCCGAAGGTCGGCGGCAAGCTCTCATTGCGCGCCTCGATCACCGGCGAGATCGTGCTCGACAATGTGGTGGTGCCGGAAAGCGCGCTGCTGCCCAACGTCTCCGGCCTCAAGGGCCCGTTCGGCTGTCTCAACCGCGCCCGCTATGGCATTTCCTGGGGTGCGCTCGGCGCCGCCGAGGACTGCATGCACCGCGCGCGCCAGTACACGCTCGACCGCAAGCAGTTTGGCCGGCCGCTTGCCGCCACCCAGCTGGTGCAGAAGAAGCTCGCCGACATGGAGACCGAGATCGCGCTCGGCCTGCAAGCCTCGTTGCGCGTCGGCCGCCTGATGGACGAGGGCAAGATGGCGCCGGAGATGATCTCGATCGTCAAGCGCAACAATTGCGGCAAGTCGCTCGACATCGCCCGCATGGCGCGCGACATGCACGGCGGCAACGGCATCCAGATCGAGTATCACGTGATGCGTCACGCCGCGAACCTCGAGACCGTGAACACCTATGAGGGCACGCACGACGTCCATGCGCTGATCCTCGGCCGCGCGATCACCGGCATCCAGGCGTTCTCGTAAGCTCTTGCCTCCGTCATCCTGAGGTGCGCGCCTTCTTTGGCGCGCCTCGAAGGATGAACGGCCCGGCTCGTGCCCAACATCCTTCGAGGCTCGCAAGAGCTCGCACCTCCCGAGTGAGCGCGAAGCGCTCATCCGGGGATGACGGCTCACAAGGAATCGGATCCCATGGCCGACAACGACGACATCCCGTTCAACCGCGATTTTCCGCTGAAGCCCGGCGTGGTCGAA
This sequence comes from Bradyrhizobium sp. INPA03-11B, assembly GCF_040446015.1. Taxonomy (NCBI): domain Bacteria; kingdom Pseudomonadati; phylum Pseudomonadota; class Alphaproteobacteria; order Hyphomicrobiales; family Nitrobacteraceae; genus Bradyrhizobium; species Bradyrhizobium sp. INPA03-11B. The sequence continues at coordinate 136,112 of NZ_JASGSR010000004.1, read as the reverse complement.
CAGGTCCGCCCCGGCGTGCGCCGCGTGCTCTGCAACAATCCGAGCCCGTTCACCTTTACAGGCACGGTCAGCTACATCGTGGGCGAGGGCAAGGTCGCGATCATCGATCCCGGCCCCGACGACGAGGCGCATGCGAAAGCGCTGCTCGATGCGGTCAAGGGCGAGACCGTGACCCATATCCTGGTCACCCACACCCATCGCGACCATTCGCCGAACACACCGCGGATCAAGGCCGCGACCGGCGCGCCTGTTTATGCCGAGGGGCCGCACCGCGCCTCGCGGCCGCGCTTCGAGAGCGAAAAGCACAATCCGGAATCCGGCGCCGACCGCGATTTCCGGCCCGACATCGAGGTCAAGCACGGCGACGTCATCGAGGGCGCGGGCTTCGCGCTGGAGGCGGTCGCCACCCCCGGTCACACCGCCAATCATCTGGCGTTCGCGTGGGCCGAGCGCAGCATCAATTTCGTCGGCGACCATGTGATGGGCTGGTCGACCTCGATCGTGGCGCCGCCCGACGGTTCGATGATCGACTACATGGCCTCGCTGGAGCGGCTGGAGCAGCGCCCCGAGCAGCTCTACTTCTCAGGCCATGGCCCGGAGATTCCGGAAGGCCCGCGCTTTGTCCGCTTCCTGGCGCGGCATCGCCGGGCGCGCGAGGCGTCGATCCTGCACCGTCTCGGCAAGGGCGAGGCGGACATCCCGACCATGGTGCGGGCGATCTATATCGGGCTCGATCCGCGCCTCGCCAATGCCGCCGGTTATTCCGTGCTGGCGCATCTGGAGGATCTGGTCGCGCGCGGCGTCGTGGCGACGGACGGCGATCCGGTGATCGGCGGCACGTACCGGATGGTGTAAGGCGGCGAAGCCGCCTTTCTGCACGTCATTCCGGGGCTCGCGCTGTGCGCGCCCTCAGGTGCGCAATTGCGCACCAGGGAATGACGAGGGACCTATTTCTTCACCGTCTTCGCCGGCGGCGCCTTTGGCGCAACCGGGGCCGCCTTCTTCGCCGGCTTGGCGTTTTCGTTGTCGGCCGCCGTGTTGAGGTCCTCGATCAGCTTCTTGACCCGTGCGGCGTTGCTGCCGAGATCGGTGTCGAAGTAGCGCGAGGCGGAGCGGATATCGACCCGCGAATCCTCGTCGTCGGGCGTGACCCGGATCGAGACGTCCTCGCGGAAGCCCATGATCGGCGTGCGCGCCACCGCCTCGATGCGGCCGATCCGGCGTGGCGGCTGCGGCGCGCGGGCGTCGATGACCAGCCATTTGCGCCGGTTCACCAGCCGCAGCGTCATCTCATAGGCACGGTCGACCGGGGCTTCCAGTTCGACAGTTTCGATATCGGGATAGGCCGCGCGCTGCTTCTCGGCCGAATAAAGGCCGGCATAGGCGGCCGGATTGGTGCCTTCGCCGGTGCGCAGCCGCGCCAGCGCCTCGAATTTCGGCGGGTCGATTGCGTCGGTGGTGACGTCGTAGATCCGCGGCAGCTTGCGGTACTGATAGGTGAGGTAGGCCGGGTAGGCGAGTATCGCGGCGTCGATCAGGAACGCGAGCAGTATCCGGCCCATGCCGCGGGTGCCGTTCTGCCAGATCGCGGCGAAGGCGGCGAGGCCGAGCAGGATCGACAGGCCCGCGAGGCCCAGCGCGCCGAAGAAGGTCGCGAGTGCCGGTTTGACCTCCAGGAACCCGAACCGGACGATGAGGATCGAGACCACCACCGCGACGACGGAAAAGATGGCGAGGTTGCGCGACCAGGTGGCGAGACCGGACACGGGCTCCTGCTGGTAGGGAGCGGAAAACCTGCGCGCCATCGTCGAAAAATCTGCCGGTTGATGTCCCCGGCGACCTCAGCCGCCGCCAATGACCGTGTGAGACCACGGTCCTGCGGCGAATTCAAGGGATTTGGGCGTTCTTATCCTCCCCTGGAGGGGGAGGATCGGTTCGCATGAAATGCGAACCGAGGTGGGGTGAAGGTCTCTCATATCGGGCACTGCCCAAGTGGAGAGATCACCCCACCCCGCCTCACATCTCGCTTCGCTCGCTGTGAGCCGACCCTCCCCCTCCAGGGCAGGGTGAATCGTCACGCCGCGGCGGTCGGGAAGGTGTAGTCCTTGAACTGGTCGCGCAGCGCCGTCTTCAGGATCTTGCCGGTCGCGGTGTGGGGAATGCCCTCGACGAAGGCGACGTCATCGGGCATCCACCATTTGGCGATCTTGCCGTCCATGAACTTCAGGATGTCCTCGCGCGTGGCGCTCTGGCCCTGCTTGAGCTGCACGATCAAGAGCGGCCGCTCGTCCCATTTGGGATGATGGACGCCGATCACAGCGGCTTCCGCGACTGCGGGGTGGCCGACCGCGAGGTTTTCCAGATCGATCGAGGAGATCCATTCGCCGCCGGACTTGATCACGTCCTTGGAGCGGTCGGTGATCCGCATGTAGCCGTGCTCGTCCATCGTCGAGACGTCGCCGGTGTCGAAGAAGCCGGCATCATCGAGGATGCTGGCATCGACCCGGAAATAGGATTTGGCGATCGCAGGACCAGAGACCTTGAGACGGCCGAAGGTCTTGCCGTCCCACGGCAGCTCCTTGCCGGCATCGTCGGTGATCTTCATCTCCACGCCGAACGGCGGATAACCCTGGGTCTGCAGGATGTCGAGCCGCTCCTCGCCGGTGCGTTCGGTGAACGGCGGCTTCAGCGTCGCCAGCGTGCCGAGCGGGCTCATCTCGGTCATGCCCCAGGCGTGGCGCACCTGGCTGCCCATGTCGAGGAACGCCTTGATCATCGAGCGCGGCATCGCCGAACCGCCGCAGATCACCATCTGCAGATTCGGCAGCTTGACGTTGTTGGCGGCCATGTATTGCAGCAGCATCAGCCACACCGTCGGCACGCCGGCGGTATGGGTGACCCTCTCGGTCGACAGCAACTCGTACACCGAGGCGCCGTCGAGCTTCGGGCCCGGCATCACCAGCTTGGTGCCCATCGACGGAGCCGAGAACGCGATGCCCCAGCTGTTGGCATGGAACAAGGGCACCACCGGAAGCATTGTGTCCGAGGCGGAGGTGCCGAGCGCGTCCTTCGAGTTGGCCATCAGCGCGTGCAACACGTTGGACCGGTGCGAATAAAGTACACCCTTGGGATCGCCCGTCGTGCCGGAGGTGTAGCACATCGCCGCTGCGGTGTTCTCGTCGAAGGTCTTCCACTCGAACTTGCCGTCGGATGCCGCGATCCAGTCCTCATAGGCGACCGCGTTCTTCAACGTGGTCTGCGGCATGTGCGCCTTGTCGGTCAGCACGACGTAGCGCTCGACGCTCGGCAGCTGGCTCGCGATCTTCTCCAGCACCGGAACGAAGGTGAGGTCGGTGATGACGATGCGGTCCTGGGCGTGGTTGACGATCCAGGCGATCTGCTCCGGAAACAGCCGCGGATTGACCGTATGGCAGATCGCGCCGATCCCCATGATGCCGTACCAGACCTCGAGGTGGCGCCAGGTGTTCCAGGCGATGGTGGCGATGCGGTCGCCGAGCTTGATGCCGTCGCGTTCCAGGCTCTGCGAGACCTTCAGCGAGCGGGCATGGATTTCGGCGTAGTTGGTGCGATGAATCGGGCCTTCGACCGACCGTGTCACGACTTCCTGTGTGCCGTGATATTTGGCGGCATGCTCAATAATCTTGTGGCACAGCAAGGGCCAATCTTGCATCAAACCAAGCATACGCAAATCCCTCCTCGATCCTCACGCATGATCTGCCGGCATCTTGGACGGCCGGCAGTAAAATCATGGAACTGACATGAACTGTAGCGCGGAGAAAGCAAGCCGAAAATGGCCTGATGGCGCGTTTCGCCGCGGGGGCGCGGCAATGGTTACCGCTGTCGCCGCGCTGCTTTGCCTTTTGCTTTCCCTTGGCATGCAAGCGGGGCCCGCGGCGGCTGCCCGCGGCGCGCCCACCTTTCCGTGGGACGATCTGTTCGGCTCCCGGCCGCACAGGGCGCACAAGGCGGTCCGCCGTTCAGCGGTGCCGCTGCCGAAGCCGCGCCCCGCTGACGCGCCCGCCGCCGCTGATGCGCCTGCTGCAGCCGAGCCCGAGCCGCCGGCGGCCGAGACGCAGCCTCCAGCCGCGCCTGCCAGGCCCAGCGAGGCGGCCAAGCCTGCCGAAGCGGCCAAGCCGGCCGAGCCTGCCAAGCCGCAGCTGTCGGCCTGCCGGCAGGCACTTACCGAGGAGATCGCGATCGCGCCAAGCATTCCGGACATCCATGGTGCCGGGGGCTGCGGCGGCGAGGATCTGGTGCGGCTCGAGGCCGTCGTGCTGCCGGACAAGCGCAAGGTCGCGGTCAAGCCGGCGGCGATCCTCCGCTGCAAGATGGCAAGCGCGGTCGCCGACTGGGTCCGCACCGATATCGCGCCGCTGGCGCAGCGCCTCGGGGGCGGGATCAGCAATCTCGACAATTTCGACTCGTTCGAGTGCCGCGGCCGCAACCGCGTTGTCGGCGCGCAGCTCTCCGAGCATGGCCGCGCCAATGCGCTCGACGTGCGCGCGTTCGGTCTCGCCAACGGCAAGTCGATCTCGCTGACCGACCGTAGCGTGCCGCGCGATCTGCGCGAGACCGTGCTGCATTCGGTCTGCGCCCGCTTCTCCACGGTGCTCGGTCCGGGCTCGGACTGGTACCACGAGGACCATATCCATCTCGACCTCGCGGAGCGCCGCAACGACTACCGGATCTGCCAGTGGAACGTGTACGACCCGCTGCCGCAGGTCGCGCCGCTGCTGCCGGCCGAACGCCCGGAAGAGGCGCCGCCGCGCGAGGTCGCCGCGAAATCGGATGCATCCAGGCCGGACGCCGCCAAGGCCGACCACGGCAAGGCCGACGAGCCGGATGCGGTACAATCAGATGATGCGGCCGCTGCACCCGGCGGCGCGCCCGAGACCAAGCCGCAGCCAACAAAAAAGCGCCGGCAAAGCCGGCGCCTTTGATCGCGATTGCGATGTGATTGGGATCAGTAGGTGGTGCCGCCGGCACCCTGCAGCGCCATCTGCGGCTTGTAGGGCGAGTCGCCGTGCTTCGGCTCCAGCACCACGACGATGGTGCCGAGCTTGACCCGGTTGTAGAGGTCGATGACGTCCTCGTTGGTCATGCGGATGCAGCCCGAGGAGATCGACGACCCGATGTATTCCGGCTGGTTGGTGCCGTGGATGCGGAACAGCGTGTCCTTGCCGCCCGAGTAGAGATACATCGCGCGCGAACCCATCGGATTGTCCGGACCGGGCGCCACGAAGGTCGGAACGCCAAGGCGCGAGATCTCGCCGGGGGTCGGGTGCCATGCCGGCCATTCGGTCATGCTGCCGACCTTGGCAATGCCGGACCAGGCCATCGCTTCTTCGCCGACGGTGATGCCGTAGCGGATCGCCTTGCCGTCGTTCAGCACGTAATAGAGGTAATGGTTGTCGGAATCGACCACGATCGAGCCGGCGGCTTCCTTGCGGTGATACTCGACGATGGCGCGGCGGAACGGTTCAGCCACCGGCGTCTTGACGTAGGTGGTCTTGGCCAGGAGTTCCTTGTCACGCGGCTTGAAGGCAGCGGTATTGGTTGCCTCGTAGGTCGTGGCCTGCATACAGCCCGACAACATCAGGCCCGCGGTCAGGATCCCGAGGGTAACTTTGAGCGACGACATGATTACATTCCAATCGAAAATCCGCGCCCGAAAGCGCCAACATTACGCCCCAAACGCCACGATTCCATGAGAGGCATTATTGCCTGAAAGCCGCCATTCTTCCCAGACTTTAGATGGCTTTCCCGCATCGCGGGACGTGATCTGTGGCTTTTTTGCCGCAAGTCTTCTGGTGTGGGACCAGTTTTTGTGCAAACAGGCAACGGTTGTTCAATCGAAGCGGCTTCAACGTCACATTCACCGCCATCCGGCTGCCACAAACATGGACGCCCGGTTAATGCCCCGGTCATGAAGCGCCAGCCAGAATCGCGCTAAGTCGGCGGGTCCTGCCAGCCCTGTTTTGTGGAGTTCCTGATGCTGTCGGTGTTCGTTCCCTCCGATCTTTCGCTGAAGAAGGCCGCCGCCACGGACCTCGGCGCGCTGCCGGAGGGCGCGGTCTGGGTCGACCTGGTGAACCCGACCGTCGAGGAGGATCGGGCCGTCGAGAAGCTCGCGGGGATCGCGGTTCCGACCCGGGAGGACATGCAGGAGATCGAAATCTCCAGCCGGCTCTACATCGAGAACAGCGCCCGCTACATGACCGCGACGCTGATGTGCCAGTCTGACACCGACATGCCGCGCACCACGGCGGTCACCTTCATCCTGACCAGCCATCGGCTGGTGACGGTGCGCTACGACCTGCCGAAGCCGTTCGCGCTGGTCGAGAACAAGCTGGCCCGCGCCTGCTCCCCCAGCATCACCGGCGAGCAGGTGCTGATGGAACTGCTGGACGCCGTGATCGACCGTTGCGCCGACCTCCTGGAGCGCTGCGGGGCCGACATCGACCAGGTCTCCCACGACATCTTCGAGCCGGAGAGCGAGCGTCACGGCCACGCCAAGCAATATTCGCAGATCCTGATCGCGATCGGCCGCAAGGGCGACCTGACCTCGAAGGTGCGGGAAAGCCTGGTTTCGATCGGCCGCCTCGTGACCTTCCTTTCGGCGATCGTGGAAGGTGTGAAATGGTCCAAGGACATGCGTGAGCAGCTCAAGACCATGCAGCGTGACGTCGCCTCCCTGACCGATCACGCCTCCTATCTCTCCAACAAGATCACCTTCGTGCTCGACGCCATGCTCGGTGTGGTCAATCTGGAACAGAACAACATCATCAAGCTGTTCTCGGTGATGGCGGTGGTCTTGATGCCGCCGACGCTGATTGCGTCGATCTACGGCATGAATTTCAAGATCATGCCGGAACTCGAATGGACGCACGGCTATCCGCTGGCGCTCGTGCTGATGCTGGTTGCGGCTGTTGTGCCGTACTGGATCTTCAAGTGGAAAAAGTGGCTGTAAGGCCTGTTTTTCGAGGCACGCGTCGCATTTTGGGATTCGGGCAACTGCCTTATTTCCTCTGCTAAAATTTGAGCGTTGCGCTGAACGTTTGGGCGAAACTTGTCTGCGATAACGCCTGCCTCGAAGCCGGAGGACAGCAATGGTTGAGAAGATCATAACGCCACGGCGTAACGTCATCGACTTTGCGCGCTATCAACAGGACCGCGCAGCAGGCAAGGTGCAGGCGATCTCGCCGAGACTTTGCCGTTACTGTGACGCTGCGCTGCTTGATGGCGAGGACGAGGACGACTGCTCCAGCGCGCTGAATGACGTCGCGCTGCGGCGGACTGAGAAGAAGTCGCGTCGGTTCTATGCGGACTAAAGGCTGAGGCCTTCTGGAGGCAGAAGCCTCGTCTGCATCGTTACGCCTGCCATCGAAGCAATCCCTGCACTACGGCCGCGGCGGCGGCCGGGATCGCCTCGAACCTCTTCCCCCGAACATCCAAGCCAAAGCTCAGACGTGCTGGCCACCATTGATGTGGATCTCGGCGCCGTTCACGTACGAGCTGGTTTCCGTGCACAGCACGTAGATGATCTTGGCGACCTCGTCCGGGGTGCCAAGGCGGTGCATCGGGATCTGCTGATCGACGATCTTCTCGGTGCCGGGCGACAGGATCGAGGTATCGATCTCACCCGGGGCGATCGCGTTGACGCGAACGCCGACGCGGCCGAAGTCCGACGCCATCTCGCGCGTCAGCGCCGCAAGCGCCGCCTTCGACGTCGCGTAGGCCGCGCCGGCAAACGGATGCACGCGCGAGCCGGCGATCGAGGTGACATTCACCACCGCGCCCTTGGCATGCTTCAATTCCTCGATCAGCCCGCGCGCGATCATGATCGGCGCGAAGAAGTTGACGTGGAAAACATGGGTCCAGGTCTCGATGTCGGTGTCCATGGTGCCGAGCCGGCCGCCGCCCACGGCTTTCGGCGAGATCGCGGCGTTGTTGACCAGCGCATGCAGTTCATCATTGTCCAGCCGCCGCCGGATCTCCGAGATCGCGCGCACCGTGTCGTCATGGCTGCCGAGGTCGACCTCGATATGATCTTCCGGCCCGGCGCCCCAGGGGCAGACCTCCGGGAACGCGTGCCGCGAGAGGGTGATGACGCGCCAGCCGGCAGATGAGAACCGGATCGCGGTGGCATGGCCGATGCCGCGGCTCGCGCCGGTCAGGAGCAGCGTGCGCCGCGGTGCATTGGAGGGGCGGGTCATCGACGGTTTCTTTCGTTTTCGCCATGCGCGGCACAGTGCCGGGCATCGACGTCTTCGAACGAAGAGGGGATCAGGACGTCGATGGCCGGGTCATCTTACACGAAGACGCGCTTCGCGCTTTCGCCCTTCCATGACAGTCGCGGGTTTTCAGGGATAGAGCCGCAGCTTCGACCATGCGTGACCTTCGTCATCGCGGCGGAATTCGATGCGGTCGTGCAGGCGGAACGGGCGGTCGTGCCAGAACTCGAAGCGCTGCGGCGTGATCCGCCAGCCGCTCCAGCCCGGCGGCCGCGGCACCTCGCCGATCACATACTTCGCGCCGACCTTGGCGATCGCCTGCTCGAAGGCGAAGCGGCTCTCGAGCGGCTGCGATTGCTTGCTGGCCCAGGCGCCGATCTGCGCCTGCTTCGGCCTTGTGGCGAAATAGGCGTCGGCCTCGGCATCGGCGACCTGCGTCACCGGCCCGCGGATGCGCACCTGACGGCGCAGCGATTTCCAGTGAAACAGTAAAGCGGCCTTAGGATTTGTGGCCAATTCGCGGCCCTTGGCGCTCGCAATGTGGCTGTAGAACACGAAGCCGTCGGCATCGAAGCCCTTCATCAGCACCATCCGCACGTCGGGCAGCCCGTCGGCATCGACGGTCGCAAGCGCCATCGCGTTCGGATCGTTCGGCTCGGACTTGACCGCTTCCGCAAACCATTCAGCGAACAGGGCGAACGGCTCCTCCGCCGCGGTGAAATCACCCGATGTTAACGGTGTCGGGTGTTTGATGGAGGTCGTGTCGGTCATGTCAGGAGTCCCGATTTGCGTTCGCCCGCGTCCGAGAGCGCGTTACTAGCCCTATATAGGGCATGGGGGCGCGTTGGCCTATCGGCGATCCACCCCGCGGGCGCGGTGGTGACATTGATCCTGATCGGCGTCGGCGCAAGCGGCTGCAGCCTGTCGCGCAGCGATGCCTTCGCCAAGATGGACGACAAGGATGTGACGGGCTCGATCAGCCCGACCCAAGTTAATTCGACCCAGGTCAGCGCCGTGATGCCGACCGACAGTGATCTTGCCTTTGCCCGCAACGCGGCCTCCGACGTGCTGACCAAGGGCGACAAGGATTCCAGCCAGCCCTGGGAAAATCCCGAGACCGGCGCGCGCGGCTCGGTGACGCCGCTGGCCCAGGCCTATTCGGGCGAGGACGGCAGGACGTGCCGGGATTTCCTCGCCAGCTATGTCAATGGCGCCACCGAGAGCTGGCTGCAGGGAGCCGCCTGCAAGGCTGGACAGGGGCGGTGGGAAATCCATAGTTTGAAGCCTTGGAGAAAGTCCTGAGAGTTCCGGCAGAAGCCGGTACCGGCCTAGTTGCAAAAATGCCACTGAGCCCCCACATAAAGGTAAAGTGGGCCCGGACGGGTTCCCGGCCAGGACTGATTTTCCCGTGAAGGAGACGTGACGGATGCGCGACCCCTATGAGGTCTTGGGGGTGCAGCGGAGCGCCAGCGCTGCGACGATCAAGAGCGCCTATCGCAAGCTCGCCAAGAAGCATCACCCTGACAACAACAAGAACGACCCGAAGGCGGCGGCCCGCTTTGCGGAGATCAACACGGCCAACGAGATCGTCGGCGACGAGGACAAGCGCAAGCAGTTCGACCGCGGCGAGATCGATGCCGAGGGCAAGCCGCGCTTCCAGGGGTTTCCTGGCGGTGGCGCCGGCGGCCGTGCCGGTCCGGGCAGCGGCTTCGAGTACAGTTTCCGCGGCGGCCCCGGTGGCGGCGGCATGGGCGGCGGCAGCTTCGAGGACATCCTCAACAGCATGTTCGGCAACGCCGCGCGTGGCGGCGCTGGCGGCCGCGCCGGGCGAGCCAGCCCGTTCGAATTTGACGGCGGCGGGGTCGGCGTCGACCTCGATCTGTCGGTCGCCATGACGGTGTCGCTGGAGGAATCGGTCAGGGGCGGCGACAAGCGCGTGCGCCTGCCGACCGGCCGTGAGCTCAACGTCAAGATTCCGCCCGGCGTCACCGCCGGCCAGCAGATCCGGCTGAAGGGCCAGGGCGACACCGCGCAGGGCCACCCGCCCGGCGATCTCCTGATCACGATCTCGATCGCGCCGCACCCGTTCTTCAAGGTCGACGGCAATGATCTGCGGATCGACCTGCCGGTGACCCTCTACGAGGCGGTGCTGGGCGGCAAGGTCCGCGTGCCGACGCTCGGCAGTGCGGTCGAGCTGTCGATCCCGAAGAACACCTCCAGCGGCCGCACCTTCCGCCTCAAGGGCAAGGGGCTGCCGAAGGCGGGCGCTGTCGGCGATCTCTATGTCACGACCCGCATCATCCTCCCCGACGGGAACGATGCAGAGCTTGAGGCATTGATGCAGACGTGGCGGGAGCGAAATCCCTACAATCCGCGCAGCGACCTCGGCTGACCGCCGGGAGCGCGCCCCAGAGACGCGAAGACGCGAAACTGCAACTACCCCGGACTCTATCGGGGTAGACGCGGCGCCGTGAGCGCGTCAAAGGATGACCGGCCGTCCAAACTCCTGGCCTGCGGCGTGCAGACCGGATGGCGGAAAAAGGAGTGCGGCCTCGAGAGGGGGACCAGCGCGGTACACAAAACCCCAATCGAGGCCGCGTGCGCCGATCGGCGGATCGGGCGCAGATCATCTTCGCGTGAGCATCCGGTGCGATAATGAGACGCGGCAATGACGCGAATCGAAATTTTCAATGTCGGAATTGGGACGCCGAGTGAGGCTGGATTCACTTACTCGAAACGGCACATTTTCACGACGCGATCTCCCGTAAAATTACGGGAGATCAGCCGCCGTTCTTTTCCATCTGATCGTAGACCGCCTGTGCGACCTGGGTCAGGCGCGTGCGGTCGGTGCCGCCGCTGACGACATAGGCGACGCCGCGATCGGCCCAGAACAGCGCGCCGTCGCTGCCTTGCGCGGCGTAGCGCATCTGGGTCGCCTCGGTCTTCGCCTTGGCGGTGTAGACCGTGAAGCGCTCACCGGACGTGCTCTCATACATCAGGAACGACGCCGGCCCGCTCGGCCCCGGCAGCAGGCGGCCGCCGACCAGCTTCAGCCCGGTGAGGTCGGGGGCGCGGACGTCCCAGCCGCAGCGCTTGGTCAGCCATTGCTGCAGATGATCGCGCTCGCTGCCGGGCACCTCGACCGGATGGCGGACCTCGACCACGTAGAGCCGGTGCGCATCGAGCGCATCGAGCGTGAAGCTCTGGAAGGTCGAGGGCGCAGCGGTAGCGCCGCGCGCGATCCAGCCGACGCCGCCGCCGGCGATGAAGGCGGCAAGCGTTGCCGCCACCGCGCCATAGACCCAGCGGCGCGGCTGGCGCACCAGCCGCTCGAGCTCGAGCCGCTTCGGCACCGCCTCGTCCAGCACACCGTCGTAGCGCGCATGCAGCGTCTCGGCCATCGCGCGCCATGATTGCACCCGTGCAGCGTCGTCGGGATGGGTGGCGAGCCACGCCTCGACATCGCCGCGGCGTTCGGCCGGCAGCTCGTTGTCGACGTAAGCGTGCAGTTCGTCTTCGGTGACGGGAATGTTCGGGTCGGTCATATCAGTCGTCTCTGCCAAATCTTGTTCGAAAATCGCTCATCGTAACGTCTGCCAATGCGCACATTATCATTTCACCCGCCTCAGCGCCGGGCGCTGGCCCTCGATCGAGGCCCGCACATGGGCGCGCGCACGGGCGAGGCGGGACATCACCGTGCCGATCGGCACGCCCTGGATGTCGGCCACCTCCCGGTAGCTCATGCCCTCCAGCATCACGAGCAGCAGCACCGAGCGTTGCTCCTCGACCAGCGTCGACAGCGCGCGCTCGATGTCGCGGCCCTCGGCCTCGGTGCCGCTGGCGTCGGCATTGTTGTCGAGCAGCGGCATGAAGGCCGGCCGCCGCGCCAGCGAACGCCGCCGGTTCTTGTTCAGATTGGTCAGGATCGTATAGAGCCAGCTCCTGACGTCGCCGCCGAGAAACAGCCGCTCCGAGCGCAGCGCGCGAACCAGCGTGTCCTGCACCAGGTCGTCGGCGATATCCGTGTCACGCACCAGCGCGCGCGCATAGCGGCGGAGCGCTGGAATCATGGCTTCGACACTTTGACGAAACGCGGTCATGCATCCAGTCTTCGATGGTCGCGGCGATGGCCGCCTTGTCAAACATAACACCCAAACGACGTGCCTATTCCGGTGCGCCGACCTGCGCGCAGTGCGCCTCTGCTGCGGCCGATTTGGGCTTGTCGCCAGCCGAAGTGCTGGTGTACCTCCGAGCCGAAAAAATTCGAAGCGTGCAAGCCTCAGGTCAGGCGCCCGACAGCTCGCTCAACAGGGACCAGCCGTTACGGGAATGCCGGTGCCGACGATCTACTACATCCGCCACGGCGAGACCTCGTGGAACGCCGAAGGCCGGCTTCAGGGCGTGCAGGACATCGCCCTCAACGAGCGCGGCCGTGCCCAGGCTGTGCATGCCGGCCGCATCCTCGCCGATCTCCTGGCGCGTGACGGCCGTGACAAGACGACGCTGCCATTCGTTGCAAGCCCGCTGATCCGGGCGCGCGCGACCATGGAGCTGGTGCGCAGCGAGCTTGGCCTGCCGCCGGGCGATTACGCGCTCGACGCACGGCTGCGCGAGATCGCTTACGGGACCTGGGAGGGCTCGACCTTGGCGCAGGCGCAGGCCGCGGACCCCGTCGTCTATGCGCGCCGCCTGGCTGAGAAGTGGCAGGTGTCGCCGGAGGGCGGCGAGAGCTATGTCGACGTGCAGGCGCGGATGACCGAATGGTACGGTTCGGTGACGTCAGACACGGTCGCCGTCGCCCATGGCGGCACCGCGCGGGCGCTGATGGTCGCGCTCGGCTTAGAGACCCCGGCCTCGGCCGCCGACCTCACGATCGAGCAGGGCGCGGTCTACGTGTTCGGCGCGGCGGGCCTGCAGAAATATAGTTAAGGGCACCCGGTCGGCCACGTCTTTGGGCTCATGAAACCCGTTTGACGCTGCCGACCCCGCGCGTTACGACACGCCATGTCCTTCAATACTTTCGGCCATATGTTCCGCGTCACGACCTTCGGCGAGAGCCATGGGGTTGCGATCGGCTGCGTGGTGGACGGTTGCCCGCCAATGATCCCTCTGACGGTTGAGGAGATCCAGCGCGACCTCGACCGCCGCCGGCCCGGCCAGTCGCGCTTCACCACCCAGCGCCAGGAGCCGGATGCGGTGAAGATCCTGTCCGGCGTGATGGCGCATCCGGAAAGCGGCGTGCAGGTGACCACCGGCACGCCGATCGCGCTGCTGATCGAGAACACCGACCAGCGCTCGAAGGATTATTCCGAGATCAAGGACAAGTTCCGGCCCGGCCATGCCGACTTCACCTATGAAGCGAAATACGGCCTGCGCGACTATCGCGGCGGCGGACGCTCCTCCGCGCGCGAGACCGCGACCCGCGTCGCGGCCGGCGCGATCGCGCGCAAGGTGCTGCCGGAGGTCAAGGTGCGCGGCGCGCTGGTGCAGATGGGGCCGCACAAGATCGACCGCGAGAAGTGGGACTGGGACGAGATCGCCAACAACCCGTTCTTCTGTCCGGACAAGGACAAGGCGGCGTTCTTCGAGAGCTATCTCGACGGCATCAGGAAGAGCGGCTCCTCGATCGGCGCCGTCATCGAGGTCGTTGCTGAAGGCGTGCCGGCCGGTCTCGGCGCGCCGATCTACGCCAAGCTCGATAGCGATCTGGCCTCGGCGATGATGAGCATCAACGCGGTCAAGGGTGTCGAGATCGGCGCGGGCTTCGGCGCCGCCGAACTGTCAGGCGAAGAGAATGCCGACGAGATGCGGACCGGCAACAACGGAACGCGTTTCCTGTCCAACCATGCCGGCGGAGTGCTGGGCGGCATCTCGACCGGCCAGCCGGTGGTGGTGCGTTTTGCGGTCAAGCCGACCTCCTCGATCCTGACCACGCGCCGGACCATCGACCGCAAGGGCGCCGATACCGACATCCTGACCAAGGGCCGCCACGACCCCTGCGTCGGCATCCGGGCCGTGCCGGTCGGCGAGGCCATGATGGCCTGCGTGCTGGCCGATCATTTTCTGCGCGACCGCGGGCAGACCGGGCGCTGATCCCCTATATAATGGCGGTACCAGACCGCCTTGGGGACTGCCATGAACGCGTCGGAGCTTCGGGACATCATCGAATGGATGATCGGCGGCGCGCGGTCGGCGCCGACCCCGCCGCAGATGATGGCGGAGTGCTGCGAACGGCTGGTACGGGCCGGCCTGCCGCTGTGGCGCGTCGGCGTCTTCGTGCGCACGCTGCATCCCGAGATCTACGGCCGCCATTTCTTCTGGAAGCAGGGTGCCGAAGTCGAAACCGGTACCGTCGATCACAACATCCTGGACTCCCCGGAATTTGCCGTCAGCCCCCTGTCGATCGTCTTCAGACAAGGTGTTGAAGTGCGCGCGCGGCTGGACGATCCCGCCAGCAAGCGCTTTCCAATCGTCGTGGATCTCCACGCGGAAGGTGTCACCGACTATATCGCCGTGCCGCTGGTTTACACCGACGGCTTCGCCAACGCTTCGAGCTGGACCACGCGGCAGCCGGGTGGCTTCACCGACGAGCAGCTCGATGCGATCCGCTCGATCACTGTCCCGCTGGCGCGCTACATCGAGATCGTGACGCTGCGCCGCACCGCCACGCTGCTGCTCGACACCTATGTCGGCAACCGGGCCGGCGAGCGCATCATGGGCGGCCAGATCCGGCGCGGCCATGCCGACACGATGGATGCCGCGATCTGGCTCTCGGATCTGCGCGGCTTCACCGCGCTGTCGGACCGTTTGCCGCCCGAGACCGTGGTGGAGATCCTCAACCTCTATTTCGATTGCCAGGTCACCGCGATCCGCGAGCATGGCGGCGAGGTGCTCAAATTCATGGGCGACGGCCTGCTCGCGGTGTTCCCGGTCGACGAATATCTCGGCGACGAGGTGCAGGTCTGCTCGCGGGTGCTGGAGGCCGCGCGCGCATCCCGCGCCGGCGTCGAGGCGCTGCAATTTGCCAATGGCGACGCCGTCGAGCGCTTCCGCTTCGGCGTCGCGCTGCATCTCGGGCGCGTGCTCTACGGCAATATCGGCGGCGGCAACCGGCTCGACTTCACCTGCATCGGCCCGGCGGTCAATCTCGCCGCGCGGCTGGAGAAGATCGCCGGCCGGCTCGGCCGCACCGTCGTCGCGTCCGAGCGCTTCGCCGGCCTCCATGACGGTGGCTGGAGCGATCTCGGCGAGTTTCCGATCGCGGGGTTCTCGAAGGCGGAACGGGTCTACGGCCTGTTCGACGAAGCGCCGATTGCTGCGGCCAGCTAGCGTCGGTGCGACGTGACTGACACGGACGCGCAGCATCGCACCGGGATTGCGCTGGTCGTGGCGGCCGCGGCCGCCTGGAGCACCGCGCCGTTCTTTACCCGGCTGCTTCACTTCGATTCCTGGACCATCCTGTTCTGGCGGGGGCTGTTCGGTGGCGGCGCGATTGTGCTGTTCCTGGTCGCGACGCAAGGCCGGCGCGGCGTGCGCGATCTCGTCGCGATGCCGTTGAGCGGATGGCTGGTGGCCGGTCTCTCGACCCTCGGCATGGTGACGTTCATTCCGGCGCTGCAACTGACCAGCGTCGCCAATGTCGCAATCCTGATCGCGATGCAGCCGTTTGCGGCCGCTGCGATCGCCTGGCTTTGGCTGCGCGAGCGGGCGCGCCCGGGCACATTGCTGGCGAGTCTCGTTGCGCTCGCGGGCGTCGCCGTCACCGTCAGCGGCGCCGGAGGCATCACGGATTACAGGGGCATCGGGCTTGCCTGCGTGATGGTGCTCGCGATCTCGCTGATGACGGTGGTGATCCGGCGGCACAGGGGCACGCCGATGATACCAGCTGCGGCGCTCTCCAACTTCCTCGGCAGCGCCGTTAGCCTGCCGCTGGGGCTCGGCATCGGCGCGGTCAGCGGTGCCGATCTCGGCGTGCTCGCGATGTTCGGCGCATGCCAGGTCGGGCTCGGCCTCACTTTGTTTACGGTCGGCTCGAGATTCCTGCCGTCCGGTCAGGCGTCCCTGATCGCAACCCTCGAAACGCCGCTGATGCCGTTCTGGGTGTGGCTGGCGTTTGCCGAAGTGCCGTCGCTGCGCGCCCTCATTGGCGGCGCGCTGGTGATGGGGGCGGTCATCGCTGACATCCTAGTCGGCCAGCGGACGCAGCTCGCGCAGCCCACGGAGCGGTGAGGGCCGCTACTCTTCCGGCTCTGTCGTGAACAGCAGCGGATAGCCCTTGGCGCGGCCGGCATCGGTGGCGCGCGTCGCCTTGGTCTCGGCGACGTCCCGGGTGAAGACCGCGACCACGCAGACGCCGCGCTGATGCGCGGTCAGCATCACCTTGTAGGCTTGGTCGTCGGTCATGCGGAATTCGCCCTTCAGCACGGTGACGACGAATTCGCGCGGCGTGTAGTCGTCGTTGACCAGGATCACCTTGTGCAGGCGCGGCCGCTCGACCTTGGTCTTTGTCCTGGTTTTCGGCTTGACGACAGTATCGGGCATCGCACTCCCTCGCGATTGCTCCGTAAGAATACCGTCTTCCGGCACATCTTGGAACCGTTCGATTTGCACGGCGTCATTGCGGCAACGGCACGGCGCATGTTGCCGCATTCGCGGCAACAACGTCCAACTTGCAAAAGCGACTGAACTGCGGACCTCTAACCTGAATGTGAAGGACAGATGCTGTTCGCGCTTTGCGTCGCCGGATTTGCGTGTCACGATGACAGGTACACGACGGGAGGTCCGCCATGCGCTGGTATGTCTCGATCGGAGCGGTGCTTGTCGCCGGCATGCTCGCTGGCGGCGATGTGGCCGCTGTTGCCGCGCCCGGCGCGGGTACAGAGCCCGACCGACGGGTCGAGAAGGAGTCTTCGCCGAGCGTGGATGTCGAGCTGATCCTCGCAACGGACGTCTCGTATTCGATGGACATGGACGAACTCGCGATCCAGCGCGAGGGCTACGCCCAGGCGATCGTTTCCAAGGAATTCCTGCAAGCGCTGAAGGCCGGCCCGAACGGCAAGATCTCGATCACCTATTTCGAATGGGCCGCTTCCAACGACCAGAAGGTGATCATTCCCTGGCGGGTGATCGACGGCCCGGAATCCGCCGACGCCGTCTCCGCCGAGATCATGAAGACGCCGGTGCGCCGCGCCTCGCGCACCTCGATCTCGGGTGCGATCTATTTTGCGATCCCGATGTTCGACGAGAATCCGCATCGCGGCCTGCGCCGCGTGATCGATATTTCCGGCGACGGCCCCAACAACAACGGCGCGCCGATCACGCCCGCGCGTGAGGCGGCGCTGGAGAAGGGCATCGTCATCAACGGCCTGCCGATCATGGTGAAGGAGCCGTCCTACTCCACGATGGATATCGAGAATCTCGATTGGTACTACGAGGACTGCGTGATCGGTGGTCCGGGCTCCTTCGTGGTGTCGATCAAGGACCGCGAGAAGTTCAAGGAGGCGATTCGCACCAAGCTGCTGCTCGAGGTCGCCGGCCGCACCCCCGAGCGCCCGATCGTGCGGACCGCCGAGAAGGAGCCGCGGGTCAGCTGCACGATCGGCGAGAAGATCTGGCAGGACCGCTGGGGACGGTGATCTTGTAGTAGCGTTGCGTAGGATGGGTAGAGCGAAGCGAAACCCATCATCGTGCCGCGGGTTCGAAGTGATGGGTTTCGCTGCGCTCTACCCATCCTACGCGTCTACGATATCTCCCGCAGCTCGCTCTCCAGCACGCGCAGCGTCCGCAACGCATCCGCGTATTCAGCCGCTCCGATCCGCCGCCAGACTTCGGCGACGCGCGCGGCGAGGTCACGGACCGTCACGGGAAAATTCGCAGCCTGCGCCAGCGCGCCCTTCTCGTTGATCAGATACTGTCCGTTCAGCGCAAACAGCACCTGCGCGGTGCAGGCCAGCGCGCGATAGGCGCAGCCGGCGATCTGCGTGCCGTCGTCCCGCGGCATGGCAAGCTCGGCATTCTCGATCGCGAACAGGATTTCCCATTGAAAGCGCCGGACCAGCGCGTCGCGCAGGGCCGGCGGGTAAGGCGTAGTCTTTTCCTTTATCGCCGCGACGAGGCCCTCCGGATCATGCAGCACACGGCACAGCGCGATCTCACCCATCCAGATCGCCGAGCAGAAGCCGTGCGGATGGCCCGGCTGGTAGTGCATGCTGATCTCGCCGCTGCGGCAGGCGTCGATCACGGCCGTGACCTGTTCGACGCTGCGGTAGAGCAGGTCGATCTTGCGGCCGTCGATCACAAGCCAGGCGCCGCCGACGATCCACGGTCCCCATTCGCCGACCGGCGTTACATGCGCAGCAGCGGGATCGTCGACCAGGCCCGTGACTGCCGTGCGCAACCGATCGATTTCGAGAGCCGCGCTATCCCGGTAGTAGAGGCCAAGGTCGTAGTCCGAAGTTTCATGTGCCGTGCCGCGTGCCCGCGAGCCGCCGAGCACGATGCCGGCAATGCCGGGAACGGCAGCTAGGACAGGGATGATGCGCGCGAGCAGCGGATCTTGGGACATGCGAGGCGGATTATAGCGAGACCACCGCTCGCTGCGATAGGCGCAACGATGCCTCAGCGCGTGAAGCGCGCCACCAGCTCGACATGCGGCGTGTGGCGGAACTGATCGACTGGCGTGACGCCGGCGATCTTGTAGCCGCCATCGATCAAGATTTTCGCGTCGCGCGCAAAGGTCGCGGCGTTGCAGGACACCGCGACGACCACCGGCACCTTGCTCGCCGCAAGCTGCGTGACCTGCGCCTGCGCGCCCTGCCGTGGCGGATCGAACACGACGGCGTCATAGTCGCGCAGCTCCTGCGGCATCAGCGGGCGGCGGAACAGGTCGCGCGCCTCGGCCTTGAGCGGCTTCAATCCGGGCGTCGTCTGCGCGGCCTTCTGCAGCGCCGTGATCGCACCGGCGTCGCTGTCGAAGGCCGCGACCCGCGCCTTCTCCGCGAGGCGCAGCGCGAACGGGCCAACGCCGCAGAACAGATCGGCGATGTTCTTGGCGCGGCCGCAATGCTCGCGAACCAGCGCCGCCAGCGTCTCCTCGCCCTTGACGGTCGCCTGCAGGAACGAGCCCGGCGGCAGCACGACCTTCGCCTTGCCGATCGCTATCTCGGGCGAGCCGCGCTGCAACACCAGCTCGCCGTGCCGTGTCAGCCGCGCCAGGCGGTGTTTCTCCGCAACCCGCGACAAGGTGGTGATCAGGCTGGTCGGCAGCGCGCCGGAGCCGCGCACGTCGATGTCGAGGCCGTTCGCGGTCGCCGTCACCTGGATGTCGAGCGGCTTGCCGATCGAGATCAGCGGCTCGGCCACGGCCCAGGCCGCCTCGAGCGCGCCGCCGAGCACGGGGTCGAGGATCGGACAGCGGTCGACCGGGACGATGTCGTGCGAACCGGCGGCGGCGAAGCCGACCTTGAGGACTTCGTGGGTGCCCATGCGTCCGTGCAGCGTGATGCGGCGGCGGCCGGCGCCATGGGCGTCGCGCAGCGGTGCGACCTCAGTCGCGATCTTCGCCTGCGCCAGCGTCTCCACCACGATGTTGCGCTTCCAGGCGTCGTAGGGCGCCTCGTTCCAGTGCTGGATCGCGCAGCCGCCGCAGACGCCGAAATGCGGACAAAACGGCGCAATGCGCTCGGGGCTTTGCCGCGTCACCCGCACCAGCCGCCGCCGGTCGGGATGATTGCCGGGGACGTCCTCGACCTCGACCGTTTCCCCCGCGAGGGTGTAGGGCACGAAGATCGACTGCGATCCGTCGATCGCGACGCCGTCGCCGCGGTGGCCTACATGGTCGATGGTGAGGACTTCAGCCACGGCGCGCGCCGAGGAAGAATTCGATATTGCCGTCGCCGCCCGATATCGATGACGGAAACACCTCGATGTCGGTGCAGCCGAGCGAGGCGGCAAAGGCTGCGATATCGTCGCAGATCTCCTGGTGCACCATCGCATTGCGGATGACGCCGCGCTTGGAGTGCTTGCGGGGCGCCTCGAACTGCGGCTTGATCAGCGCCAGCAGATGCATCGGTGCCGCCGCCAACGACAGCGCCACCGGCAGCACCAGCTTCAGCGAGATGAAGCTGACATCGATCACGACGATATCGGGCCGCGCCGGCAGCCGCTTGCCCTCGTAGTTCCTGATGTCGGTCTCCTCCATGGAGACGATCTTCGGATGGCCTTGCAGCGAGGGATGCAGCTGGCCGTGGCCGACATCGATGGCGAACACCAGGCTCGCGCCATTGGCGAGCAGCACCTCGGTGAAGCCACCGGTCGAGGCGCCGACATCGAGGCAGACATGGCCCTCAACGTCGATCGGATAATGCTCGAGCGCGCCGGCGAGCTTGACGCCGCCGCGCGAGACATAGGGATGCGCCGGCTCGGCCGTGAGTGTGGCGCCGGGGGCGACGATCTCGGACGCCTTCGCGATCGGCTTGCCGTCGGCGGTCACGAGGCCGGCGTCGATCGCGGCGCGCGCCCGCGCGCGGCTCTCGAACAGGCCGCGTTCGACCAGCAGCACGTCGATGCGCTTGCCGGCGGATGCGCTATTGTCGTTGTCGCCCGCCTTGCTCACTTGCTTGCTCACTTACTTGCTCACTCACTTGCTCACTTGGCGCTCTGCCGGCGCTGCGCGGCGGCGAGCCGCACGCAGGCCTCGAAGGAGGTGAGGTCGTGCCAGAGGTCGGCCGCCGGCTCCCGCGGCGTCACCAGCGGGCTGCCGTGCAGATCGAGCGCGTGCATCATCATCAGATTGTCCGGCAATCCAAACTCTTCCACCGTCAGCCCCTCCGCGTCGATCAGGCGTCCGTCGGATGCCGGCACGACCTGGCTCAGCCGCGCCACGCGATTGGCGTAGGACGTGGGATCGTTCGAATAGGCGAGGCACAGTTTGCCGCGTCCCGCCATGTAGCCGAGTTCGTAGACCGTGCCTGCGTCGGCACTGGGGCCGCGAAACGGCGTCAAATTGGCGACGATGGCGTCGGCCGACTCCATCATCGCCTCGTTGCTCTTGAAGATGGTGAGCGAAGCGCCGGCGACGGTGGGATTGATGCTGTTGTCGAGCGGATACAGCCCGGTCAGCCCGTGATAGGCGCAAACCTCCGCCTTGCGGCGGCCGATCTCCACGGCATCCGGCAGGAACACGTCAGGACCTGCCAGATAGATTCTCATGGACTTGCCCAGGACAAGATCGACTTGAAACCTCTCCCATCGGGAGAGGTCGCGCCGGAGGCGCGGGTGAGGGGTAATGCACTTTCATGGGACCTCACCCCCTCACCTGGATCGCTCGCGCGATCCGACCTCTCCCCGGTGGGGAGAGGTGGAAGGCGATTACGCGAGCTTGACGGTCTCGGTCTTGTAGTCCTTGCCGAGGGTTTCGAACACCTTGGCAACGATGCTCTTGGCGTCGAGACCGGCGCGGCCATACATCGCCGCCGGCGTGTCGTGATCGAGGAACACGTCGGGCAGGATCATCGAGCGGAACTTGAGCATGCCGCTGTCCAGCATCGCGTTGTCGGACAGGAACTGCATGACATGCGAGCCGAAGCCACCGATCGAGCCTTCCTCGATCGTGATCAGGATCTCGTGGTCGCGGGCGAGCTTCATGATCATCTCTTCGTCGAGCGGCTTCATGAAGCGCGCGTCGGCGATGGTGGCGGAGAGGCCGTGGGCGGCGAGCTCGTCGGCCGCCTTCTCGCACTCGGCGAGGCGGGTGCCGAAGGAGAGCAGCGCAACCTTCTTGCCTTCGCGGATGATGCGGCCCTTGCCGATCGGCAGGGGAACGCCGACTTCCGGCATCTCGACGCCGCGGCCCTCGCCGCGCGGATAGCGCAGCGCGCTCGGGCGATCGTTGATCGCGACCTGGGTCGCCACCATGTGCACCATCTCGGCCTCATCGGAGGCCGCCATGATCACGAAGTTCGGCAGGCAGCCGAGATAGGCATTGTCGAACGAACCGGCATGGGTCGCGCCGTCGGCGCCGACCAGGCCGGCGCGGTCGATCGCGAAGCGGACCGGGAGGCTCTGGATCGCGACGTCATGGACCACCTGGTCGTAGCCGCGCTGCAGGAAGGTCGAGTAGATCGCGCAGAACGGCTTGTAGCCTTCGGTGGCAAGGCCCGCGGCGAAGGTCACCGCGTGCTGCTCGGCGATGCCGACGTCGAAGGTGCGGTCCGGGAACGCCTTGTTGAAGATGTCGACGCCGGTGCCCGACGGCATCGCCGCAGTGATGGCGACGATCTTGTCGTCCTTCTGCGCTTCCTTGACGAGGCTCTGGCCGAACACGTTCTGGTAGGCCGGCGCATTCGGCTTGGCCTTGGCCTGGGTGCCGGTCGCGACGTCGAACTTGACGACGGCGTGGTACTTGTCGGCGGAAGCCTCGGCCGGACCGTAGCCCTTGCCCTTCTGGGTCACGACGTGGACCAGGATCGGGCCGGTCTCCATGTCGCGGACGTTCTTCAGCACCGGCAGCAGATGGTCGAGATTGTGACCGTCGATCGGGCCGACATAGTAGAAGCCGAGTTCCTCGAACAGCGTGCCGCCGTCCATCATGAAGCCGCGGGAATATTCCTCGACGCGGTTGGCGCGGTTGGCGAGGATCTTCGGCAGGCGCTTGTTGATCTGCTTGGCGGCCTCGCGCAGCGAGCGGTAGGTCTTGCCGGAGTAGAGCCGCGACAGATAGGCGCTCATCGCGCCGACCGGCGGCGCGATCGACATGTCATTGTCGTTGAGGATCACGATCAGGCGCGAATTCATCGCGCCGGCGTTGTTCATCGCCTCATAGGCCATGCCCGCCGACATCGCGCCGTCACCGATCACGGCGATAACGTTGTTCTTGCCGCCGGAGAGGTCGCGCGCCACGGCCATGCCGAGGCCGGCCGAAATCGAGGTCGAGGAGTGCGCGGCGCCGAACGGATCGTAGTCGCTCTCGGTGCGCTTGGTGAAGCCGGAGAGGCCGCCGCCGGTGCGCAGGGTGCGGATACGATCGCGGCGACCGGTCAGGATCTTGTGCGGATAGGCCTGGTGGCCGACGTCCCAGATCAGGCGGTCGCGCGGGGTGTCGAAGATGTAGTGGATGGCAGTGGTCAGTTCGACCACGCCGAGGCCGGCGCCGAAATGGCCGCCGGTCACCGACACGGCGTCGATGGTTTCCTGGCGGAGCTCGTCGGCAACTTGCCGGACCTGCTCGACCTTCAGCTTGCGCAGGTCATCGGGCGTGTGAATAGTGTCAAGAAGCGGCGTTTTACTAAATGTGGTCACAGCGAATTTCCAATTTTTGCCTGTCGGAACGAACCGCCCGACGCGAGATGGGTTGGCGCGCACATCGCGCAGCGAAAGCCAGACACTGGGTGCCGCCCCGGCAGACCGTGCCTGGTTGTAAGCCTAGATTCACTCCGGATTGGACCACGTGATACGCATCACCTTGGTCGCTCTTCACCCGTCCCGGTTCAGTTTTGTCGAACCATTTGAGATGCATGCCGCCCGAAAAATCGGGCCGCCGGCCACCCTCAAATGCCCATAGAACTGGAAGCATTACACCAAAGCCGTAACCAAAGCCAACCCGATAGGCGGCGCAGGGTTCCTATGCGTCGTCTTGAAAAACCTAGACTTTTCAACGGTTGGGGCCCGGAGCGGGTTCCAATTTTGCCATTTTAGCGGCAACCGGCCGGTCCGGAACGGCCCGATTCGCGGCCGCACCGGGTCGCCGCGGCGACCCCGCGGCGTGATCGATCCATGGAAATACGCAGCAACAATTGCCCGCGGTGGCGGGCATCCTGTCGCAGGGTCGCGGCGGTCGGCGGCGCTACTGCACGTCGAGCGGTTCGGTACCGTTCGGCTGGCCCGAGGCGTCGGTGGTGATCTTGTCGACGCGGGCTTCGGCCTGGCGCAGCAATTCCTCACAGCGCCGCTTCAATGCCTCGCCGCGCTCGTAGATCGCGACCGATTCCTCAAGCGGGACCTTGCCGTCCTCGAGCCGCTTGACGATCGATTCGAGTTCCTCGATCGCGCGTTCAAAGGAGAGCTTCTTGACGTCGGCTTGAGTGTTTTCGGCCATTCTTGCGTTCCCGATTGCGTGGATCAGATCGCAACCTGATCTTGTCGTCCAAACATGACCTGTCGCAGGCCATGCTTGCCCCGGCGCAGAATCAATCGAATTTTTGCGGGCGTATTGTGGCGGGTATTTAGGCGCCCATCAATGCGGTGACATGAGATGCCACCGACTCTTTCAGGCCCTCGAGGTCGTAGCCGCCTTCCAGCACGGAGACGACGCGGCCGCCGGCGCTCTTGTCGGCGAGGTCCATCAGCTTGCGCGTGACCCAGCCGAAATCCTCGCCCGTCAGGTTGATCGAGGCCAGGGGATCGCGGTGATGGGCGTCGAAGCCCGCCGAGATGACGACGAGTTCGGGAGAAAACTTCACGAGCTGCGGCAGGATCAGGTTCTCGAAGGCGGAGCGGAATTTGGCGCCGCCGTCGCCGGGTGCCAGCGGCGCGTTGACGACGGTGTCGTGTTCGCCGCGTTCGCCGGCAGCCCCGGTGCCGGGGAACAGCGGCATCTGATGCGTCGAGCAGTACATCACGGTCGGATCGGCCCAGAAGATGTCCTGCGTGCCGTTGCCGTGATGGACGTCGAAATCGATGATCGCGGCGCGCTTGATGCCGTATTTGCGTTGTGCGTGGCGCGCGGCGATCGCGACATTGTCGAAGAAGCAGAAGCCCATCGGCGTCGATTTCTCGGCGTGATGCCCGGGCGGGCGCACCGCGACGAAGGCGTTGTGGTGCTTGCCCTCCATGACAGCATCGGTGGCGGCGACCGCGCCGCCGACGCCGCGCATCACGGCTTCCCAGGTGCCCGGTGACATCGAGGTGTCGCCGTCGATATAGATCATGCCCGAGGTCGGCGCGATGTGGCGCAGCTCGCCGACATAGTGCTCGCCATGGCAGAGCAGCACGGTGTCGAGGTCGCCCTCCGGTGCGAGGTCGCGCACCAGCGCCTTGAAGCGGTCTTCGCCGAGCACCTCGGCAACCGCCCGCAGCCGGTCGGGGCGTTCGGGATGTCCGGGTGGGGTCAGGTGATCGAGGCAGGCGGTGTGCGTCAGAAGCAGTGTCATGCAAATTCCCGGCGCAATGGAGGCGCGTGCGAGGCTTCAATGTAGGCCGTTACCGGCCTACCGGAAAGGCCTTGCTCTGACCCGGTCCTCACCTTTTCGGGACAGCGGCCGTGCGAGACGGCAAAAGGCCCAGTTCTCTCCACGTCATTGCGAGCGAAGCGAAGCAATCCATTGTCACCGAGCATGCGGAAGTATGGATTGCTTCGTCGCTGACGCTCCTCGCAATGACGCGGATGGATATGTGTTCCAAGCCCGCATTCAGTTGATCCGCTCGATCCGCTTGCCGGCCGCCGGGCCGACCGGGCTGTTGGCCTTGAAATAAGCATAGAGCGCGTCGACGTCGTAGATGCCGAACTGCGGCGCTGTCCCTTCCTTGAACACCGTGAAGCCGTCGCCGCCTTCGGCGAGATAGTTGTTGACGGTGACGCGATAGCTCGCGGCCGGGTCGATCAGCTTGCCGTCGAGCGACATCCGCGCGGCGATGATGCGCGCGCCGTCACCCTTGCTCGCATCCCACGTATAGGCAAAGCCCTTCGAGACCTGCAGGGCGCGCGGCCGCTTCGGGTCAGCCCATTGCTGCTCTAGCACGTCCTTGAGCTGCTTGCCGGTCAGCGTCATCGTCACCAGCTGGTTGCGGAACGGCTGGCTTGCGAAGATGTCGGCATAGGTGACCGCGCCGTCCTCGCGCTTGACGATGTCGGTGCGCACGCCGCCCGGATTGGTGAAGGCGATCACGGCGCCGCCGTTCGGCTCCGGAGCGGTCGCTGCGAGTTGCGCGTCGGCGACGATATCGCCGAGCACGCTTTCGCCGGTCTCGCCGGGCGCGCGCGACAGCGTCTCCGTGACCGAGCCCGCCGCGCGGTTGGCGATCGGCGCGGCAAGCCGGTCATAGGATTCCAGCAGCGCGCTCTGCTCGGGATCCTTGGCGGTGCCGCCGATCTTCACGATGGTGTTGTCGGCCTTGGCACTGATCACGTCACGGGTCTTCGGATCGAGCTGCAGATCGATCGCGGTGACCAGCGTGCCGTATTTGTCGCCTGACGTGACGAGCCGTCCGTCGATCTCGCAGACATAGGCCTGGTGGGTGTGGCCGGAGATCACGACGTCGACCGCGCGATCGAGCTTCTTGACGATGTCGACGATCGGCCCGGAGATCCCGGGGCATTCATTATAGTCGCCGGTCGGAAAGCCGCCTTCGTGGATCATCACCACGATCGCCTCGACGCCCTTCGCCTTCAACTCGGGAACCAGCGCATTGACGGTGTCGGCCTCGTCGCGGAATTCGAGGCTGGCGACGCCGGCCGGCGACACCAGGTTCGGCGTGTTCTTCAGCGTCAGGCCGATGAAGGCGACCGGAACGCCGTCGAATTCCTTGATCTCGTAGGGCGGAAACACCGGCTTGCCGGTGGCCTTGTCGATCGTGGAGGCGGCCAGATAGCGGAATTTGGCGCCCGTGAACGAGTGCGGCCCCTGGCACTTGTCGACCGGGTGGCAGCCGCCATTCTGCATCCGCAGCAGCTCGTCCTTGCCCTCGTCGAATTCGTGATTGCCGACCGAGGAGATCGCAAGCCCCATCATCGAGAGCGACTCGATGGTCGGCTCGTCATGAAACATCGCCGACAAAAACGGGCTCGCGCCGATCAGGTCACCGGCCGCGACGAAGATGTTGTTCTTGTGTCCTGCGCGCAGCTGCTTGACCACAGTGGCGACGCGCTCCGAGCCACCGGCGGGCACCATGATCTTCTTGGTCGCGTCAGCGGGATCGGTGATGCGGATGCCGCCCGGCGGCGGCCGCAGATAGCCGTGGAAGTCGTTGATCGCGAGAATGCGCAAGTCGACCGGCGCGGCGCTCTGCGCCAGGCAAGGGCCAGTTGCGGCGAGGCCAAGCGCGAAGAGCGTGGCGAGGGGCGTGAGGCGGGGGTGTCTCATGACCTGTCCAAGGCTTACACAATCATGGAACACACGATCATGGCGCGACGCCACTACAATTTTGCGACGCTTCGTTTCAATCCCGACGCTTCGTTCAATCCTTGGGGCGCGCCATGAACGCCTTGAAGGCGGCGATCGCTTCCTTGGAGCGCATCCGTTCGCTGAACAAATGGTTCTCCTGCTCGATGCGGCGGGTGACGTCCTCGGGCGGCAGCCGGATCAGCCGCCGCGAGGTTGCAACCGCCTCGGCCGGCAGCGCGCAGATCTCACGCGCCACCTTGTGCGCCTCGACCTCGGCATGTCCCGGCGCCACAACAGTGTTGACGAAACCGGCGACGCGAGCGTCGTCGGCCGACATGGTGCGGCCCATCACCAGCATCGCGAAGGCGCGCTGGTGGCCCATCATGCGCGGCATCAACAGGCTGGAGGCGCCTTCCGGCACCAGGCCGAAATTGGAGAACGGCGTCGAGAACAGCGCGGTCTTGCTGGCCAGCACATAGTCGCAGTGAAACAGCATCGTGGTGCCGATGCCCATCGCAACGCCGTCGACCGCGGCGATGATCGGCTTCACATTGTGGGCCAATGAATACAGGAATTTGACGAGGTCGGAGGCGGGCGGCGTCTCGCCGGTCGAGGTGCCCTGCGCGAGCAAATCCTCGATGTCGTTGCCGGCGGTGAACACGCCGGAGCCGCCGGTGATGATCAGGCAGCGGATCTTCGGATTGTTCTGCGCCTTGTCGATCGCGTCGCTGATCGCGCGAAACATCTCCTGGGTGATCGCGTTCTTCTTCTCGGGCCTGCGCAGCCGGACCACGCGCGTGGCGGCTTCGTCGGTGACTATGACATGCGCGGTCATCAAGCGGTCCCAGGGTCGGCCGGCATCGTCGCCGGTGGATGTCGTGACCGCTATCCTACATCATCCCGTGCAGGCCCCAAGGGTTCAGGCGCGTTCTGGATCGCTTTTCCCCGTGGGCAAGCATGAGAACAGCGCAGGGCAGTTAACCGGAATTTGCCATCCCAATTTGCCATGCCCTGGCCGGGCACCGCGCAAGTCCGGCCCGCGCCACGATCGGCAGCGCTCGCGAGGAGTTCAGGCGACCGCGAGAAACATTCCGCAGGCCGGGGCATTCCCTCGATGGACCGGCAGTTGCGCGCGGAGTCGCCGGTTCCGCTCGCCGAGGTGCGGCTCGGCGTGACACGTAAAAGGAGAGCGGCATGCAAATCTCCGGACGTTTGGAACTATCCCGGCGCCATCTGTTGATTGTGGGAGCCGCCTCGCTTGCGGCGTCTTCGGTCGCCACGCCGCCGGCTGCGGCCGCCCAACCTGCTGCGACCGGAGCGCCCGTGATGACGCGAGTATCCTTTGACGTGAACGGCGAAACCCATCAGCTCGAGCTCGATACCAGGACCACCCTGCTCGATGCGTTGCGTGAGCACCTGCACCTGACTGGCACCAAGAAGGGCTGCGACCACGGCCAATGCGGCGCCTGCACGGTGATCGTCGATGGACGGCGGATCAATTCCTGCCTGACGCTCGCCGTGATGCATCAGGGCGACGAGATCACGACGATCGAGGGTCTCGGCACGCCGGACGGGCTGCATCCGCTGCAGGCGGCGTTCGTCGAGCACGACGGCTATCAATGCGGCTATTGCACGCCGGGCCAGATCTGCTCGGCGGTCGCTGTGCTGGCCGAAGTCAAGGCCGGCATCCCCAGCCATGTCACAGCTGATCTCAACGCGCCAGTGCGACTGACCAATGCCGAGCTTCGCGAACGCATGAGCGGCAACATCTGCCGCTGCGGCGCTTATTCCAACATCGCCGAGGCGATCAGCGAGGTCGCCGGGAGGAGCGCATGAGATCGTTCAGCTATGAGCGCGCCACCTCGCCGGGCGCAGCCGCCGCTGCCGCCGCCGGCACCGCGAACGCCAAGTTCATTGCCGGGGGCACCAATCTGCTCGACCTGATGAAGCTCGAGATCGAGACGCCGGCGCATCTGATCGACGTCAACGGCCTTGCGCTCGACCGGATCGAGGAGACCGCCAATGGCGGCTTGCGGGTCGGTGCGCTGGTGCGCAACACCGATCTTGCCGCGGATCGGCGCGTGCGGCGTGATTATGGCGTGCTGTCGCGCGCACTGCTCGCCGGCGCCTCGGGTCAGCTGCGCAACAAGGCGACGACCGCCGGTAATCTGCTGCAGCGGACGCGCTGTCCCTATTTCTACGACACCAATCTGCCCTGCAACAAGCGCAAGCCTGGCAGCGGCTGCGCCGCGATCGGCGGCTTCAGCCGCCAGCATGCGGTGATCGGTGCCAGCGAGGCCTGCATCGCCACCCATCCGAGCGACATGACCGTGGCGATGCGCGTGCTCGATGCCGTGGTCGAGACGGTGCGGCCTGATGGCGCCACGCGCAGCATCCCGATCGCGGAGCTGCATCGCCTGCCGGGCGACAGTCCGGAGATCGAAACCACCCTGCAACCCGGTGAATTGATCACTGCGGTGGCGCTGCCGAAGCCCGTCGGCGGCACGCAAGCCTATCGCAAGGTGCGCGACCGTGCCTCTTATGCGTTCGCGCTGGTCTCGGTCGCCGCGATCGTGCAGCCCGACGGCACCGGCCGCGTCGCGCTCGGCGGCGTCGCGCACAAGCCGTGGCGGGTCGAGGCGGCGGAAGCGGAATTGCCGCGCGGCGCCAAGGCCGTCACCGCGCGGCTGCTCGCCGATGCAAGGCCGACCAAGGACAATGCGTACAAGCTACCGCTCGCCGAGCGAGCGCTGGCGGCGGTGCTGCGTGAGGCCAGGGGCTAAGATCAAGGGCTTAGATCATGCGTTTTGAACATCCCGCTACGTTCAATCCGATCGACCAGCTCAAGGTGATCGGCCATCCGACCAGCCGGATCGAAGGACCGCTGAAGACCACCGGCACCGCGCCTTACGCCTATGAACGGCACGACGTCGTGCCCAACCAGGCCTATGGCTATGTGATCGGATCGGCGATCGGCAAAGGCCGGATCGTGGCGCTCGATCTTGAGGCTGCGAAGGGGGCGCCCGGCGTGCTCGCCATCGTCACGGCCGAGAATGCCGGCAAGCTCGGCAAGGGCGATCGCAACGCGGCGCCGCTGCTCGGCGGGCCCGAGATCGCGCATTACCATCAGGCCGTCGCCATCGTCGTCGCCGGAACCTTCGAGCAGGCCCGTGCGGCGGCGCAACAGGTCCGCATCGATTACGTGAAGGGTGACGGCCGGTTCGATCTTGCCGCCGGGCGCGACGAGGCCATCACACCGCATCCCTCGTTCGGCGGCCCGGCGGACACCGCGGTCGGCAATTTTGCCGCCGCCTTCGCGGCGGCGCCGGTGCAACTCGATGCCACCTACACCACGCCCGATCAGAGCCACGCGATGATGGAGCCGCACGCGTCGATCGCGGCCTGGGATGGCGACAAGCTCACGGTCTGGACCTCCAACCAGATGATCGCCTGGGGCGCGGAGGATATGGCGAAGACGCTTGGTATTCCCAGGGAGAATGTCCGTCTGGTGTCGCCCTATATCGGCGGCGGCTTTGGCGGCAAGCTGTTCCTGCGCGCCGACGTGCTGCTCGCCGCGCTCGGCGCGCGCGCGGCAGGCCGTCCGGTCAAGGTGGCGCTGCAACGCCCGTTGATGTTCAACAACACGACACATCGTCCAGCTACGATCCAGCGCATCCGCATCGGCGCCGAGCGTAACGGCAGGATCACCGCGATCGGCCACGAAAGCTGGTCCGGCAATGTCAGCGGCGGCGAGCCGGAGATGGCGGTGAGCCAGACGCGGCTGCTCTACGCCGGTGCCAACCGGATGACGGCGACGCGGCTCGCGGCGCTGGATCTGCCCGAGGGCAACGCGATGCGCGCGCCCGGCGAAGCCTCCGGCATGATGGCGCTCGAGATCGCGGTCGACGAGCTTGCCGACAAGCTCGGCATCGATCCAGTCGCGCTGCGCATCACGAACGACACCCAGGTCGATCCGGAGCATCCGCAGCGGCACTTTTCCCAGCGTCAGCTCGTGCAATGCCTGAACGAGGGCGCCGCGCGGTTCGGCTGGAGCAAGCGCAATCCGAAACCGGGCCAGGTCCGCGACGGCCGCTGGCTGATCGGCATGGGCGTTGCCGCCGCGTTCCGCAACAATCTCGTGACCAAATCGGCGGCGCGTGTGCGTCTCGACCAGAAGGGAACAGTGACGGTCGAGACCGACATGACCGATATCGGCACCGGCTCCTATACCATCATCGCGCAGACTGCCGCTGAGATGATGGGCGTTCCGCTCGAGAAGGTTTCGGTTCGGCTCGGCGATTCCGACTTTCCGGTGTCGTGCGGCTCGGGCGGGCAATGGGGCGGCAACAATTCCACCGCCGGCGTCTATGCGGCCTGCGTCAAGCTGCGCGAGACCATCGCGCAGAAGCTCGGCTTCAACTCCGCGGAGGCGGTATTTGCCGACGGCCTGGTTCGGTCCGGCAATCGCAGCGTGTCACTGGCGCAGGCGGCAGCCGGAGGCGATCTCGTGGCGGAGGACGCCATCGAGTATGGCGATCTCGCCAAGACCTACCAGCAATCGACCTTTGGTGCTCACTTCGTCGAGGTCGGCGTGGATGCGGACACCGCGGAGATCCGCGTGCGGCGGATGCTCGCGGTCTGCGCGGCGGGCCGCATCCTCAACCCGAAGGCGGCGCGCAGCCAGGTGATCGGCGCGATGACCATGGGTGTCGGCGCGGCGCTGATGGAGGATCTCGTCGTCGACAAGCGGTATGGCCTGTTCGTCAATCACGACCTCGCGGCCTATGAAGTGCCGGTTCACGCCGACATCCCGCATCAGGACATGATCTTCCTCGACGAGACCGATCCGATCTCGTCGCCGATGAAGGCCAAGGGCGTCGCCGAGCTCGGCATCTGCGGCGTCGCCGCGGCGGTCGCCAACGCGGTCCATAACGCCACCGGCGTGCGGGTGCGCGAATATCCGATCACGCTCGATAAGCTGCTCGCGGAGATGCCGGTCTAGCCGCGCCCGACGAACGAGCCGATGCCGCGGCCGATCGCCGCGCCGTGCTGCAAGAGCGCGCCGAGATGATCGCCGGGGACCGACATCGCGTACAGGCCGTTCTCTGCGGCAAAACGCTGCATCGGCGCATGCGGTCCGTCGTCCTGTCCGTTCCACAGCAGCACCGGCACGCGCGAGGACAGCACGGCATCCTTGGCGCCGTCGACCTGGCCGAGCGCGTCGAAGCAGGCGCGCACGCCGCCTTCGAGATCGGGCGTCACCCATTCGGCGAGCTCCGGCACGGTGCGGCGGGCAAAGGTGATGAAGGCGCCATAGGTCAGCGGGCCGGCATTGCCGCGCGGCAGTCCGGTGAGAAAGTCCCAGCCGCCGATCGCAAGCGATGCCAGCCGTGCCGGGAAAAACCGGGCGACGCCGACCGCGACCCAGCCGCCCATCGAATGTCCGACCACATGGGCGCGCTCGTCGCCGAGGTCGTCGATCACGGCAACGATGTCGCCGGCGCGCTGCGCCTGATCGTAGAACTCGGGATCGGCGGGCTTGTCGCTCAAGCCGTGTCCGAGCGAATCGACACAGACCACGCGGAAGCGATCGGCAAGCGCGTCGACCACGCCGCATTGCTTCCAGCTCGCGGCGTCGAGCAGCAGGCCGTGCTGCAGCACGATCAGCGGCCCGGATCCTTCCACGGTGTAATGGATGCGCTGGCCCCGGTGATTGGCAAAAGGCATGTACTGAGTTCCCCACGTTACACCGTCAGGTGAGCGTGGAGACGGGCTGTTTCAAGACCTCGTTCCGAATTGGGAACCATTCCGCACGGCGCTATTGTGATCGGAACCTCGTCCTCAGCCGCCCCACACGGCGGCCTCGCTCCAGCCGAGCTCCTTGAACTCGGCTTCCCGGAGCGGGGCCTCGCCGGCGGCGAAGAATTCGTCGAGCTGCGGCGGCTTGACCGTGGTTTCGGACAGCATCGCGTGAGCCTGGCCGCGATGGTGGATCTGGTGCTGGAACAGATGCATGAGCAGGCGGTCGCGCCGCTCGGTCTGTACCGATGTGTCGCGATTGACCTTGACGATGTCATCGAGCCGCGCGGCCGTCAGCGCGTCGCAGTGCGCGATCAGGCGCCGGTCGACCGCAGCCTGCGCGGCTTGCAGCGCCGCGACCGACGGGTAGGGCACCTCATTGGCCCATGCTGTCGGCCCGAGCCAGCCACCCTCGAGCGCATCGACATAGAAGAGATCAATGACATGGATGTGGTTCAGTGTTGCCTGTAGGCTCGGGAAGAATCCGGTCCGCGCCGCCGCGAACTCCGCCTGGCTGAGACCGGCGCATGCCGCGAGCAGGCGATGATTGGCCCAGGCATTATTGTAGGCAAAAGCGCGAAAAGTCTGAACGAGGCTCGCAGGCATTTCGGTCCTCACTGCATCGAGTGATCTTAGAACGCGTTCGAGCGGAGTGGACACCCGTTCGCGTGAAGAGAACGCGTCAATACAAGAATCTCCAGGCGGGCGCCGCGACCAACTGGCCGTTCCGCGAAAAGCAACAGCTTCAGGATCGGGGACTGTTGGTGCTTGCGCAATGAGGTGATCCTCGCATAGCTAGTCGGGTCCGTTGTGGGGACTATGTGTGAGGGTGGCAGGCAAATGCAACTCGCGAAGAATGTGATCGACATCGGCCTCTCGACGAACAATCTCGAGCCGATGCTGCATTTCTGGCAGCAGGACGCCGGGCTTCGCTTCGATCATGTGCTGCCGATCCGGCGCGGGCAGAAGCAGTACCGGCACGACGCGCACGGCTCAGTCATCAAGCTCAACCATCATGTCGAGCCGCTGCCCGATGCAGCACCGAGCGGCTATCGCGAGCTGATCGTTGCCCGAGAGGGCGTTACGGCGTCGCAACGCATGGCCGATCCCGACGGCAACAGCGTTTGTCTCGTCGCACCCGGACATGACGGCATCACCCAGATCGCCGTCGCGATGGCGGTGCGCGACCTCGCCGCGCACCGCAGGTTCTACGGCGACATCCTCGGCTTCGCCGAGCAATCATGGTCGGGCGGCCCGGCCTTTCGCCTCGGCCACAGCCTGATCCTGCTCAGGGAAGATCGCGCTGCGAGCGTCGATCAAACTCGGCAGGCGCGCGGCTGGCGCTACATCACGTTGCAGGTCGCCGACATCGACGCCGTGCATGACGAACTGCGTGCCAAGGGCGTGCGCGAAGGCCTCGCGCCGGTGACGCTCGGCGAGGTCGCGCGGATCTCCATGATCCTCGATCCCGACGGCAACTGGATCGAGCTGTCCCGCCGCGCATCGATCGTCGGCAGCCTGTCCGACGATTAGACGGCCGCATCCGCACGACCGAGGTGCGGATCCCATCCAAATTCTCTGCCCGTCGAGCGGCGCCGATGATATGATCCGGGCTGACGCAGTCTCCGTTTTGATGATCGCTTCATGCAGTCGAGTTTCGGGCCGCGGCGGATTCATCGATTTCCACGAACGGCCATCGCCTCGGCCTGTCTTCTGCTGCTCGTCTGCGTCGCGGGCGCCGAACCGCTCGGCAACCCGGCGGTGGCGCCGGCCGCGCAATACGCCGAGCCGACGCGAGCGGAAGCACCTCATCCGAAGCCGAATATCGGAGAGAACAATGCGGAGGCCGATCGATCGGCATCGGAGCGTCAATCCGCATCCTCTCCATCTCCGCCGCCTACGCAACCGGACCCGAAGCTCGATGGGCCGCAACAATACTGCAAGGCGTTGGAGGAGACCGCATTGAGGAACGGCCTGCCGCCGGACTTCTTCGTCCGGCTGATCTGGCAGGAGAGCAATTTCGATCCCGGCTCAGTCAGCCGGGCCGGCGCCCAGGGCATCGCCCAATTCATGCCGGGCACCGCGCGCTGGCGCGGTCTGGCTGATCCGTTCGAGCCGTTACCCGCGTTGCAGGAATCCGCGCGCTGGCTTCGCGAGCTGCGCGCGCAGTTCGGCAATCTTGGCCTCGCGGCAGCCGCCTACAATGGCGGCCCACGGCGTGTTCAGGATTGGCTGGCGGGCCGCGGCAACCTGCCGGGCGAAACGCGCGCCTATGTCAGGATCATCACCGGCAAGTCGGCCGAGGAATGGGCGCAGGGTTCGGTCGAGGATCGCGTCCACACGGATGCCGCCATGGCCTGCGGCGACATCGTGCGCGGCATGCTCGTCAGGGCGTTGCCTCCGAGCCCAAAAGAATCCGCGACAATTGCACAGCAAGCTGCGTGGGGACCTTGGGGACTTCAATTGGCCGGCGGCCCGTCGCAATCAAGGGTGCTCGCCGATTACCTGCAATTGCAGAAGCGATTTGCATCCGTACTCGGCGATCGCGCGCCGCTTGTTCTGAGATCGCATATGGCCGGGCCGGGCTCGGCCACCTGGTATCTGGTCCGGGTCGCCGAGACGACGCGTGAGCGGGCCAATCAGCTTTGCGCGCGACTCGAGGCAATCGGCGGGCGCTGCCTCGTGTTTCGAAACTAGGTGGCACAGCTGCCCCTGCCGTGTGCGCCCGCAAATCGGCGGTCTCTTCGGCTTCGGCCAGCGGCAGCTAGCACGTTTTTTGTTGCAGATGCTGGATGCAGGTACATGTCGTCGCGGACGTCACCTTGACGTCAAAGTACGGAAAGTTTGCATTCGCGGGGCTATTTGTCGAACAACGCGGAAAAAGGTAGTAGCTGTCTCGGAGCGTCACGGTCCCGCTGATGGTGAAGCCGAGGTTGGGTGTATAGCCGTAGGAGACCTCGCCCAGAACAAAAGAGACATTGTAGTTCTGCGTCCCGGCGAGCGAAGCAGGCAGCGTGATCTTTTGCCCGACCGGTCGTCCCGTTGCGTAGCTCGACCCATTGTAGGACTTGCTCCATTGCACGGTCGCGTTGCCGTTGCTGTCGGTGGAGATGCCGGAAACGGTCACCGTGGCAAGCGAATTGCTGCCACTGGTCGTCGGATACGGCGCGAGGATTGCTGTCGAGGCGCCGAGGATGTTTTGCAGTTGGGTCGCGCTGACCTGTGTATTCTGCGACACCATATCGGCGACGGAATGTGCGGCCGCGGTGACCTTGACGTTGATGGCCATGCCGTTGGCGAGTTCGATGCCGCCGACATAGAGCAGCAACATGAACGGCAACACCATGGCAAACTCGATTGCTGCCAGGGCGTTGCTATCGACCCAGAACTTCCGCAGTCGAAATGACAGGTCGGTCACGGGATGATCTCCTACGAGGACGGCTCGTTTTGGAAAGCGGCGGTCGCCAGAATCAGTCGCATGTTGTTGGGCTGATTTGAAAGATTGAATCCGAGCGGCCCCAGGAGGACCGGCCACAGATACATCACCCGGACTACGACGATGTCTCCCGCGTTTCCAGGATTGAATTGCATGTTGTTGACGTTGCCCTGGCTGTCATACGTCGGAACCAGAGCAGACGTATCGGCGGTCGACCAGCTGGTGGCGACCCGCACGTCGACGAAGATCTTGCTGCACGTGAACAGCACCGAGACCTGGTTGCAGACGGTCTGGTGAAAGGCGGCCTGTGTTGCCTGTTGCGACTGCGTCTGTCCGGTCAGGATTTGCCGGCTAGATTGCTGCACGACCCCTTCGAGCAGCTCCTGCGCGAAGAACACGAGAAACGTCTGCAGGATCGCGACAAGGAGCGCGAGAAACGGTGTTGCGACGAGCGCGAACTCGACGGCGGTGGCGCCCCGGCAATCCTTCATGAAGGCGCCGGAGCGATTTCGAATCCGCTTTACCGATGGGATTTTCACCTGGGCCATCGCGCTTCCTTACTGCGTGAGGCTGGCTGTGCTTGAGGCGACCTTGATGAACAAGGCCGTCAATGCCGCCGAGATGTCACCGCCGGTCTGGACGTCGGAGAAGAGGCCGGGCGAAGCGCACGATTGCAGGTTTTGTGCGATCTGGCCGCTTGAAGAGGACGGGTTGTTGAACTGGGCGATGTGACCCATGTACCAGCTGTCTGTCGGGAGTTGCAGATACTCCGTGTACAGGATTGCAATTCGAATGCCCCGATTCTTGATCGTCGTGCATGTGGTCGGGTCGAGCGGTTGCTGGCATCGGAAGTTTGAGCCGACCGTCTGCAGCGTTGCGTTGGCGTTGCAGGACGAGCTCATCGAGATGATCTTGTCGTCGACGCCGTCCGTGATGAGGAACACGACTTCCTGCGGTGTATCTCCCGATTGATTGCTGCCGAGGCCGGGGTTGGGCATGATGTTGTTGACGCTGCTGAGCGCGTTCTCGATGTCCGTGCCGTAGTCGGTGGAGCAGCTTCCAGAGATGACGCAGTTCTGATGGTCGACCGTCATGAGCTGAATGTTTGAAATGGCCCGTCCCGCCGTGGTTGGGCTGGTCGGTGCCTGCAGCGTGTTGAAGCCGTAGTCGAAGGTGTAGAGACCCGCCTTGTAGGTGGTGTTGTTCAAGGCCGACATGCATTGCATGACGCCGCCCGAAACGCCCGACTGTGGGCAGTTCGACCATGAGACGAGCAGCTGATTGACGGCACTCACCACGAGATCGATGCGCAGGGTGACGCTCTTGTTGCGCGCAATGGTCAGGTTGTCGACGGTCGAGGAATTGGCGCCGCTGTCGAGGTTGGGATGCGTTTCATGGCAGGCGAAGCCGCAGCTTTTCGAGGCGGATGGCTGGCTGGACGTGTAGGATATGAGATTGTTGATGTCGTTCTGGGTCGCGCCAATCGCCATGGAAGGCGAGTCGTCAAGCACCAGATAGAAGTTCATGTTGGGCGCGCTTGCTGCCCGCGCCGTCGAGGTGCCGCCGATGGCCCAGGTCGCGCTGCGCAGCAGGGTGCCGAAGTTGTTGATCGACTGCGCTGTGTAGGAAACCGTCACGGTACGCTGGAGCCCGGAATCGACGATGCTGATCGTTGGTGACGGGACCGCGGTCAAGCCTGACATGCTGTTTGCTGTCGACGCGAAAACAGCGGCGGCAGCCGCCTGCGCCGTGGAATCGGTTTGCAGCAGCATCGCGGGCCGCACGGCTGCGATTGCCGCCGCGTCCGCTGCGGCATCCAGCTGGTTCTTCTTGCGCAGGGCCTGCGTGTAATCCGTCGTCATGCCCAACAGGAAGATCAACGGCACCGTCGTCAGCGCGAATATGACCGCGACGTTTGCCCTGCGATCCATACCGAAGCGGTAGACGCAGGAGCGCATCTCGAACTTCATCTTCTTCACCGGTGGGTTGAACAGGCGAGGCGGGACTTGCCGAGCACATCGTGAGTGGGTGGAGGTATTCGGCGGTTCCGCGAGTGTTGAAGATCAAGCCGTTAAGCAATGCTTACGCATGCGGCATGGAATACGAATTGGCGCGAGAAAATCTGCGGCTTGCTTACGCGAAGCTGACGCGGGCTTACATGAAGCTTACAACGCGTGTTTTTAGCCCCTTGCTTCATTGGTCGTCGCGATCGGATGCGAACAGCATCCACACGTTGCAGGCTCGGCGTCATACCAATGCGTGGTCGATCCCGTTCTCGAGCTCAATCCGAGAATGCGCTTGCCAGGTGGTCCGCTCGTGATGCGAAGGAGACGCCCGACCTGCAAGAGAGAGCCGAACGAAGAGCAAAGCTCGGACGATTCATGTCGCGCGACGTGCGCGCGACACTGACGTGCTACCGATATCGCAATGGCTGCGGAGCTCTCACCCCGCCAGCACTGCATCCGCGCCGGTCACCGCTTCGGCGCTTTCGGTCACGGTCTTCTCCAGCGACGGCGCCTGCACGGAGATGTTCTCGGCGAAGAAGCGCGCCAATGCGACGTAGCGCTGCGGCTCGGCTTCGCCGTTCGCCTTGGCGGCGAGCGCCTCGCCGGCGAGCATGCAGCCGCCGAGCGTGGCGCCGAACAGCCGCAGATAGGGTGTCGCGCCGGCCAGCGCATCGTTCGGCGCGGAAGCCAGCCGCTCGAGCAGCCATTTGCTGCTGCGCTCGAGCGCGGCGTGGGCATCGCGCAGCTTGGCGCCGGTGGTGCCGAACGCCGGATCGTTGGAGGTCTCGACCTGCTTGATGGTCGAGGCGAGCTCGTCGAGCAGCGCCCACACC
This sequence comes from Bradyrhizobium sp. INPA03-11B, assembly GCF_040446015.1. Lineage (NCBI taxonomy): Bacteria > Pseudomonadati > Pseudomonadota > Alphaproteobacteria > Hyphomicrobiales > Nitrobacteraceae > Bradyrhizobium > Bradyrhizobium sp. INPA03-11B. Next base: position 96,686 of record NZ_JASGSR010000004.1, on the reverse strand, counting down.
GAAGCGCCACCATTGGCGCCGAGCTTGCGGGTGACGAGGTCGATCGACTGGATGCCGTTGGTGCCCTCATAGATCGAGGTGATGCGGGCATCGCGGTAATGCTGCGCGGCGCCGGTCTCCTCGATGAAGCCCATGCCGCCATGGACCTGCACGCCGAGATAGGCGACCTCGTTGCCGACATCGGTGGAGAACGCTTTGGCGATCGGGGTCAGCAGCGCGCCGCGTGCCGCCGCGTCAGCGCGCACCTTGGCGTCCTTGGCGCGCACCGAGACGTCGAGCGCGACCGCGGTGGCGTAGCAGATCGTGCGCGCCGCCGCCGTCATGCTGCGCATCTGCATCAGCATGCGCTTGACGTCGGGATGCACGATGATCGGATCCATCCCGTCGCCCTTGTGGCCGACCGCCTTGCCCTGCTTGCGCTCCTGCGCATAAGCCAGCGCCTGCTGATAGGCGCGGTCGGCAATGCCGACGCCTTCGAGGCCGACGCCGAGCCGGGCCTGGTTCATCATCGTGAACATGCAGCGCATGCCCGCGTTTTCCTCGCCGATCAAAAAGCCGATCGCGCCGCCCCTGTCGCCCATCGTCATCGTGCAGGTCGGCGAGGCGTGCATGCCGAGCTTGTGCTCGACGCCGCTCGCGTGGATGTCGTTGCGCGCGCCGAGCGAGCCGTCGGCATTGACCATGAACTTGGGAACAAGAAAGAGGGAAATCCCCTTGGTGCCGGCGGGGGCATCGGGCAATCGCGCGAGCACGAAATGCACGATGTTGTCGGTCATGTCGTGTTCGCCATAGGTGATGAAGATCTTGGTGCCCCTGATCCGGTAGGTGCCGTCGCCGGCGCGTTCGGCGCGGGTGCGCAGCGCGCCGACGTCGGAGCCGGCATTGGGCTCGGTGAGCTGCATCGTGCCGGTCCATTCGCCGGTGACGAGCTTTTCGAGATAGATCTTCTTCAACTCGGCGCTGCCATGGGCATCGAGCGCCTCGATCGCGGACAGCGTCAGCAGCGGGCAGAGGCCGAACGCGACATTCGATGCGCTCCAGATCTCGGTGCAGGCGGCGTTGATCGCGAGCGGCAGGCCCTGGCCGCCGAACGCTTCCGGTCCGGACACCGCGTTCCATCCCGCGGCCGTCCAGCGCTGATAGGCGTCGGGCCAGCCGGGCGCGGTTGTCACCTTGCCGTCGTCGAGCTTGATGCCGTGCTCGTCGCCGACCTTGTTCAGCGGCGCCAGCACGTCGGAGGCGAACTTGCCGGCTTCTTCCAGCACCGCGGCGGTGATGTCGCCATCGAAATCGCCGTAGTGGCCGGCCTCGACGGCGGCAGCAAGCCCCGCACCATGATTGAGAGACAAGAGAATATCGTTGATCGGCGCACGGTAGGTCATGGCGTTACTCCCGACGAGGCGTTTGCGAATTGTCATCCCATGAAACCGGCGGGCTCTCAACTGTCCGAACGGACATCGCACGGTCTGTTTCGGCCACCGCGGCGGCGCTCTATAATGGGGGTGCCGTCATCATCCCTCGGCTTTCGTGCCTTTTCGATCGCCGCCCTGTTGAAATGGCGGGACTCACCCTATAGACCGGCGTGGCCTTCAATCGGCGCGTTGGGGCGTAGCCAAGCGGTAAGGCAGCGGATTTTGATTCCGCCATTCGGAGGTTCGATCCCTCCCGCCCCAGCCAATACGCAAGATATTGATTTTGATGATGAAATTAACACCGGCCCTGCCGGGCGCTTGCAGCCGATTGGGAAGGCGATTGACCGGCGTCTTTGGGACGCCGCTGGCGTTTCCTCGCGGCAGGTGGCCCGCATCGAGTCGCTCGCCGGTATGGAATTGAGCGACGTTCAAATTGTGCCGGACTCGCTGTGGACGAAAAATATTACCCGGGTCATCGCGCGGCGCGGCGCCGAAAATGCGCACCGTCGCGTTCGGCGAAGACCGACTCGACGTTGCGGACACGTCGGCAGGTGATCTGCGCTATGACGACGCAGTTATCAACTTCGAGACGGCTCGCCGTTGAGTTGAAATTCGATTGACTCGCGAAAAACTTTTGCACGTTAGCCCGACGTGAATCGTCGCACTCCACCAAGCGATCGGTGGTTGCGCGAAGCCGCATCAGCTCATCGCGCATCACGCAAAGCGCAAGTGCTACGAAACGATCAGCTGCACACGTTCAGCACTGTGCAGTCATTCACGTAACGCAATGCGGACGAGACAATTACAACGGGAAACGCCACAAAACTGCAATGGCGCGATGCTATCGTTCACCGCCTGCCACGTGGCAGCTGCAATGAATGTCCGCAGTGCGTTCGCCTCCCATGCATCGCTCATCTTATCGACAGCTCGTTGTGACGGTGATGGCGGCGATGCTCGCGTCTGCTGCGGACGCGGCTGAACTCACCGTCGTCAACGCCTCGAACACGCCGCTGCAGCATCTCTACATTTCGCCATGCGGAGCCGGACAGTGGGGCCCGGATCAATTTACCGAGGCGTTGCCGCCGTCGCGATTGCACACGGTCTCGCGCATCGTGCCGGGCTGCTACGATATCCAATTCGTGGTCGCTCCCTGGAATAACTGCGTGATTGCCGGGGCTGCGCTCCGCCGCAACGAAATCTGGAAGGTCACGCAGTGGACGGTGTTCGGATCACAGAGCGGCGATTGCTCGCATGTCGCCGGCTACGTTCCCACACGTCGGCGTGCATGGGTCTGGCAACCGGCTTCAAGCTCGGACATCAAGAGAGAGTGACGTGGCAAAGGTGCTGGTGACCGGCGGAGCCGGATTTCTTGGCTCGCATCTGTGCGAGCGGCTTGTCGAGCAGGGCCATGACGTGCTCTGCGTCGACAACTACTTCACCGGCAGCCGGGCCAATATTGCGCATCTGATCGGCAATCCCCGGTTCGAGGTCATGCGCCACGACGTCACGTTCCCGCTCTACGTCGAGGTGGACCAGATCTACAATCTGGCGTGTCCGGCTTCGCCGATTCACTACCAGTTCGATCCGGTGCAGACGACCAAGACCAGCGTCCACGGCGCCATCAACATGCTCGGTCTTGCCAAGCGCGTGAAGGCGAAGATCCTGCAGGCGTCGACCTCGGAAGTCTATGGCGATCCGGAGATCCATCCGCAGGTGGAATCCTATTGGGGACACGTCAATCCGATCGGACTGCGCTCCTGCTACGACGAAGGCAAGCGCTGCGCCGAGACGCTGTTCTTCGACTATTGGCGCCAGCACGGCCTGCGGATCAAGGTCGTGCGAATATTCAACACCTATGGTCCGCGCATGCATCCCAATGATGGTCGCGTGGTGTCGAACTTCATCGTCCAGGCGCTCAGCGGCAACGACATCACCATCTACGGAGATGGCCGCCAGACCCGCAGCTTCTGCTACGTCGACGATCTGATCGAGGCGATGATCCGGACCATGAACACGCCGAGCGATTTCACCGGGCCGATCAACATCGGCAATCCCAGAGAGTTCACCATCCGCGAGCTGGCCGAGCAGGTCATTGCCATGACCGGATCAAGAAGCAGACTGGTGTTCGCACCGCTGCCGTCCGACGACCCCCGTCAGAGGCAGCCGGACATTTCGCTGGCGCGCGCGGTGCTTGGCTGGGAGCCGACCATTGATCTCAGCCGCGGCCTCGAGCGAACGATCGGTTACTTCCGCGGTCAGTTGAAAGCCGCGGCCGAATAGCATCCCTTAGGCTGGCCGCCTGTGCGCCAATGCGGTCGATCAAGCCGTCCTGCGGCGCCAGAACGCGTGCACCGTCAGGTTGACCTTCAAGACCGGATCGCCGGCGCTGCGCTCGGTGGATCCCCCCGGCTGCACCAGCAGTGCATCGACGAACACATAGGGCGCGCCGCTCTCGAGCCGGTAGAGCAATGTCTGCAATGCCGCGAGCGAGGCGTTCAGTGAGATCTGCAGCCTGATAGCGTCATTTTTCTCGTCGCGATCGGCGGGAACCCCCGACGAGACCAGCACCGCATGCTGACTTGTCACCAGTTCCGAGAGATAGGCCTGCAACTGCGCGGTGGCGAGGCCGCTGGTCGGCGCATCCAGGAAAGCCGTCGCCGGCGCCGCGAGACGTTGGGCCTGCGCACGCTTGTTGGCAGCCGGCCGCGAATGCGCCTCGAGCGCTGCGAGTTCGTCGTGCTGTTCGGCGAGGTGCTGCAGGGCGGTGGTGCGTGCCTGCAGCGCGCCCGCGATCGCAATCGCGCAGATCATCAGCAGCGCGCAGAAGCCGCCGACTGCGAAGATTTGCTCGCGGTTCAGGTCGATATCGAAGTTGAGCTTCGCCTTTAGCACGGTTCACTCTCCATCGATCCTGACATGCGGCTCGACGCGGGCCTCGATGTGGAACACGAAGCGGCCGCCGTCGGCGTTGCGCGTTGTCGGAGCAAAGAAATGCACATCCTTGAAATGTCCGGAACGTTCGAGCGGCGCGATCAGCGACGGCGCGTCGCCGGCGAGGCCTGTGATGCGCAGCGTCGCGCCGTCCATGTTCAGCTCAGTGAGATAGGACGTATCGGGGAGGGCGCGGGACAGCGCCTCGACGACGACCACGGCAACCGGCGACGTCTCCTTCAGGGCGCGCGCCCGTTCGGCCGGTGCGAGCGCGGCGATCGCCTCTTTCGACGAACTGCCCCTGATCTGGCGCTGCAGTGTTGCAAGGCGCGATCCGACCTCGTCGCTCTCGCTGTCCGCGGATGCCGCAGCCATGAAAGCCCAGACGTTGACGGCCAGTGTCAGACAGACCGCTCCGAACATCAGGCCGGCGACCATCCGGCGTGTCCGCGACAGATTGCTATCGGTCGCATCGGCGAGGCGGGACCACAGCGTGATCGTTCCGTCATCGCGGCCCTTGCCGGCGACGACGCGGTCTACCCGCAGCCCCAGCGCGCGGAGCTCGCCGCACGCCTCGTCGAGCGTCGCGCGCGAGGTGGCGAGGACCTGCACATTGAGGATATTTGCATCCGCGCCGGCGGCCACCCTGAAGCCATAGGCGGCCTGGCTCGCCCGCCATGGAAACAGCCGCTCGATCTGATTGCGCACGATGCCCGCCAGCAGATCGCGCGCCTGTGCCGGAACAGTCATCGCGCGCAAAACGATATCGGAGGCAGGAAGCTCGAGAATGACGAAGGACTTTTGCGCGGCGCGGACGATCTCGTCCGGCAGCGCGATACCCGCAGACCCCGCCGCGAATGTCGATCGTGTCGATGCCTTGGCGTCTTCAAGAACCCATTCGCTGCCGACCCTTGTCACCTTCAACCAATGCCTGGCGCGGCGCCGCTCCTGCCAGCCGAGCCAGAGCCGGGCGAGGATGTCGATCCAGCGCCGCATGATCACGTCGATGTTCATCGGCGTGCCTCCAGTGACGCGACGACGCCTGTCGTTGCGAACCGCGGTACCGGTGTCCAGGCCAGAACCCGATATGGTTGCTTGTCGTCGGGAAGCAGCACGATGAACGCCCTGGCCGCGGCGGTGTATCCGCCGGCCGTGCCGGCGACGAGGTCCACCGCGATCACATGCGTCTGCTGCGCCTTGAAATATTTCTGCGCCGGCCCAAGCAGGACGGAGAGCCGCTCAGGATCGGCGAACGGAGAGCTCCGCATGTCGAGGAAGGCGTCAAGGCGCTCCGCATCGAACGACGGCAGCGCGCGCAGCACCGCGACCGGCGCGGTGAGCGGATTGACGCCGTCGCTGCCGAACACGGTGATCAGGGGAGCCATCGCGGCCATCCATTGCGGCTGCATGCCGGGAATATCAGCGATCTGCCCGACGTCGGTGAACGGTGCGGGAGCGGGCGCGGGCTGGTCCGGTGTACCCGGCGCCGATGGCTTCGCCGCATTGGTCGGTCGCGGCGATGCATCGTTCGGTCGCGCTTGCCCTGCGGTATCGCGCAGCGCGACGATCCGTTGCGCCACGATGCCGGCATCGTCATCCTCGGCGCCGACAGAGCGCAGCAGCGATGTGAGCAGTTCGACCGGGGCCTTTCCGATGTCGATGCGGCCGCCCTCGTCGCTGACGGTCAGCCGAACCGTCCCGGTCGCGAATGTCAGCGTGGTGCTGCGCTCGGCGAGCGGGGCGTCGCGCAACGCCGCGACGATGCCGGCGGCGGCCTCGAGCCCTGCGCTCAGAAGTCCGTCGGCCTGCACGCGTTCGCGATCGATCCGGACGATGCCGGCGAGACTGCGAAACGTCGTCGACGTAGCCATGGCGAGCGCGGCGCACAGTGCGATCGCCAATAGTACGGCGAGCAGAACCATGCCGCGTTGGGTGTGAAGCCTGCTCATCGGCGTGCTCCCGCTGGCGGATCCTTGGCCGGCGGCTCCTTCGGCGATGCGGACTTCCCGGCGACGCAGTCGGCGTTGGCTCCGGGCTGCGCGCAGCCCATCGGCGCGTCGGCTCGCAGCGCGAACTGAACGCCAGGCAAGAGATCGGCACCGCTGGCGCGGTCGCGAACGGTCAGGCGCACCAGCCCTGGCAGCAGCGGCTGCCCGATCCATGTCGCGCTCCAGGACAAGGCCCCGTCCGGGCGTGGACCTCCGAACGCAAACGCGATGTCGACCTGGCCTTCGATCAGGCGAACGGGGTCTTGCAGCGCGACGGCGGCGAACGGCGTGCGTTGGCCTTGCCATCGGGCCCGGCGGCGGACCAGATGATTGACGCCATCGGTCTCCTCGACCTGCAGGCTGACCACTTCCTCGCCCCGGCCGCCACCCGCGCTGCTTCCGGTAACGAACGTCATCTGGTTCGCATCGCCATTGAAGGCGGCTGCCGCGTCCGCTCCGTCACCCTGCTTCACCTGCCGGGCGGACCCGATGTCCGCGGCAAGGCGGTCGACTGCGAGCAGCAGCTGATCCGTCTTTCCCACCAATCCTGTCCTGCGGTCGAAATTCAGCGCGACGTTGTTGATCAGCACCGCGGTTGCGGCGATCACCGCCGACCCGATCGCGAGCGCGGCAAGCATCTCGATCAGCGTGAAGCCGCGCGCCGCATGGCGCCCCGGGCGAAGGGCTACGCTCATTCGTCGGCTCCCAATCCGAGCCGCAGCGTATCGGCGCTGACCATCTGGCCGGGCGCCCACGACACCGTTGCGACGAGATGGTATGCGATCCAGTTCGGACGCTTGGTCGTTTGTTCCTCCTTCTTGTCCGGCGCGGCTGCGGCCGGCGCGTCCCGCCGCGCGACCATGGCGTCGACGAACATCGGTTCCGATGTAACCGACCAGCGCAGACCGGTAGTCTCACCGTCGCGTGTCCCATTTGCGAGGAGCGAACGGTCGACCGGCGAATCCAGGATCGTGCGCAACAAGACCTGTGCTGCAATACGGCCGTCGATCTTGTCCGCGATCCGGCGGGCGTAAAACAGATGCGGGCCAAGCACCGACACGAACGCCAGGAGCAGCGCCAATGCCACCAGCGCCTCGATCAAGGTGAAGCCTGCCTCAGCCGCGCGAGGTTCAGGGCAGGTCGACCGCAACACGGCCATTGTACCAGTTGACGTCCACTTCATAGCGCACATTCTCCCAGGAGAACTTCAGCACCGAGCCGGTTGAAGCGCCGTCGGGCTCGAACCGCACCACCGCCTGCCGTCCCGACCAGAGCTCGTTGACGCCGATCACATCGACCCGGACGTCGCGAGGGATCGCGATGGTGCCGGCCTGCGCGACGATCGTCCGCGCATTTCCATCGAGCGACACGCTGCGGCTTTGGCCGGTGAGAATTGCCGCAAGTCGCTCGCGTCGGAGCAGGGCTGCGGTCTGCAGCGTCAACGCCTTCAGGCTGCCGCGCCCGGTGCCGGGAACCGTCGTCACCACCAGCGATGCCAGCATCGCGATGATCAGCATCGCCGCCATCATCTCGATGAGGGTGGAGCCCGCCGTCGAACCGCTGGTAGTCGCGCGCGTCATCGGCCATCCCTACATTGCAAGCTCGGTGATGCTGAGCAGCGCACTCATGATCGACACCACCAGCGTTCCGATGCCGATGCTGACCGCGATGATGGTGATAGGTCCGATCGCACCCATCAGCCGGTCGAGGCCAATGGCGAGCCGCTGCTCGTAGAGATCGGCGGCGTGCTGTGCGATTGCCGACAGGTCTCCGGTCTCGTCACCGACCCGGAGCATGCGGACCGCGAGCGGCGGCACCAGATCGCTCTCGGACAGCGCCTCGATGAAACGGCGCCCGTTGCGCACCTGTTCATGTACCTGCTCGACTGCCGCGGCGTAACGGGGCTCGGTCATGATATCGCGCAGGATCTTCAACGCGGTCGGCAATGCGACGCCGTTCTCGATCAGCAGCCCGAGCGTGCCGATGAAACGGGCGGTGCGGCGATCGTGCATCGGGCCGGACACGCCGGGGATGGCCGCGAGCAGCGCCATCAGCGAGGCGCGCGCAGCCGGCTGGCGCAGGATCAGCCACCCGAGCAGCAGCACCGCGCCGCAGCCGCCAAGGAACATGTTGAGATGGGCACGCAGCCAGGTGGACATCGTGAGCGCAAAGGCCGCGCCGGAATTGAGGCGTCCGCGCAGCTCGGTGAAGACCGACTCGAATTGCGGCACGACATAGAGCAGGAAGAAGAACAGGATGACGAGCGCCGACCCGACCAGGAACATCGGATAGCGAACCGCTGACGTGATCCGTTGCGACAGCTGCTCGCGCCGCGTCCGGTCCTCGACGATCGCCCGCAGCACCACCTCCAGCTTGCCGGACGCCTCGCCGGCGCGCACCATCGCGATGTAGATTTGTTCGATGATCTGGTTGTAGCGTTCGAGCGCCTCGGCGAAGCCGTCGCCGCCGGAGACCGCGGAGCGCAGCCCGCCGGCAAAGCGGGCGACCGCTTTGTTGGTGTCTTCCTCCAGGGTCTGGAGCGCCGCTTCCAGCGTCAGTCCCGAGCGAAGCAGCAGCGCCAGCAGGCGAAGGAACGTGGTCAGTTCGCGCTGCCGGGGCAGGCCGCCGCTTGAGATGCCGGCGCGCAGCGCGCTGCGGCCTGCGATCTCGGCCTCGACGGGCAGGTGGCCGAGATACTCGATCCGCCGCAGCACCTCCTCGCGCGAGGGCGCGTCGACGTCGCCGAGAATGATCTCGCCGGCCTTGGTCAACGCGCGGTAACGGTAGTGCGGCATGACCTTCCTACAGGCTCATGGTCAGTCGGAAGATCTCGTCGAGCGTGGTCTGCCCGGCGCGTAATTTTGCGACACCGTCCTCCGTCATTGACGTCATGCCGGCGCGCCGGGCCACGGCTTCGAGCTCGGAGGCATCGGTCTTCGGGCCGATCGACCGACGCAGCGCCGGGCCGATCTCCATGATCTCGAACACGCCCTTGCGCCCGCGGAATCCGGTCGAGCCGCACCAGTCGCAGCCCTTGGGCCGGCAAACCACCTCGCCAGCCTCGATGCCGAGGGCGGCATAACGTTCGTCGGCCGCGATGTCCGCCGCCGACAGCGTGTGGCGTTCCTTGCAGTGGTCGCACAGGATCCGGACCAGCCGCTGTGCCACGATCACCCGTGCGCACGACGCCAGCAGGAAGCTCTCGATTCCCATATCGATCAGGCGGGTGACGGCGCCGGCGGCGGTGTTGGTGTGCAGCGTCGTCAGCACCAGATGGCCGGTGAGCGCGGCGTGGACGCCGATATGGGCCGTCTCGGAGTCGCGCATCTCGCCAACCATGATGACGTCGGGGTCGAGCCGCATGAAGGAGCGCAGCGCGGATGCGAAGGTGAGCCCGATGCCCGGATGCACCTGCGTCTGGGTGATGCCAGGTATCTGGTACTCGACCGGGTCCTCGATGGTCAGGATCTTGCGGGTGGGCTCGTTGATCACGGCGAGCGATGCGGCCAGCGTCGTCGTCTTGCCGGAACCGGTCGGGCCGGTGACGATGACCATTCCATAAGGCGCAAGCAACGCCTTGCGCAGGACCGCCTCGTGATGCGCGCTAAGCCCGATCTGGTCGAGCGAGACCAGGCCGGTACCCTTGCGCAACAGTCGAATGACGGCGCATTCGCCGTGCATCGTCGGCATGGTGGCGACGCGCAGGTCGATCTCGTTGCCGCCGACCTGGATGTGTGCACGGCCATCCTGGGCCAGTCGGCGCTCAGTGATGTTAAGGCCGGCCATGATCTTGAGGCGCGACAGGATGCCTTTGGCCATCGCCATCGGCGGTGCCGGCACGTTCTTCAGCATGCCGTCGACGCGCAGGCGCGCCTGCAATGCATTGCCGGCCGGCTCGATGTGCAGATCGGTCGCGCGCTGCTCGACGGCCAGGCGGAGCAGATCGTCAAGCGCCCGCACCACCGGCGCACCGCGCGCGAGATCGCGCAGATTGTCGAGATCGTCCTCGCCGGCGCCGCTCCCGGCCTGCGGAGCATCGCCCGGTTGATCCGGCTCGAGCCGCAGCGACAACGCGGCCTCAAGATCGTCGGCGGTCGCTGCCGCAAGCGCGACCGGCCGGCGCAGCATGTGCTCGATCGCGCGCAATGTCTCGTCGTCGATCGGGGAGGCCACTGCGAGACGCAACGTTCCGGCCGTGCCCTCGTAAGGAAAGAGGCGTTCCTCCCTGAGGAATCGCGCGGACATCTCATTGCCGGCAAAGCGTCCGTCTACCAGATCGTCACGACGGACCCGATCGCAGCGATAGAAGCTGGCCAGCTCGTCGGCCAGCGCCGACGGCGTCAGCTTGGTAACGGCGCTCCAGTCGACATGACCGGCCGACCCGTCGCCGTTGCGGGTGCGACCGGCCGCTTCGTCCTTCTGGCTGTCGCGCAATGCGCCCTTGCCAGCAAGATACGCCATGAAGTCGATCGGCGCGGCGGCTGGTGTCGCCGGCGCATTGTTTTCACGCGCTAGCCTTGCCATCGTGCATCACCTGCTGCCGCCCAACGGCAATCGACGGCCAAGCACCGTATCGCCATCGCTCGCGGGATGAAGCGCGGCGCGGTCGCGCTCGGTGAATGGATTTCGTCGCCGAAACGCAACCCGCGGCATCTGCGCATTCCGATCGATGCATACTGCGCAATGCACCAGCGCCTGCTTGATCTCGACCTGCACCGTGCGCACGCTGATGCCGAATCGCTTGGCCACTTGTTGCAACGGGACTTCTTCAACGCATATCGCCATGAAGATCTCCCGGCGGCGCGTCGGCAACTCCTGGATGGCGCGGCGGAGCGCAGTGATCTCGGATCGCGCTTCGATGATCCGGTCCGGGCCGGGAGTTTCGTCCGGCAGGTCGAACAGCGTATCCGCTTGCGGCACCGTGCGACGGCGTCGTTCGGCAACACGCCGGTTGCTGATGGCGCTCATCGCCACGCGGAACAGATATGCGGGCAGATCGCGAACGGGACCGATGCCGTCCGCCTTGCTCAAGCGCAGAAACGTATCCTGCAAGGCCTCGTCGGCGAGATCGGCCGACCCGGTGCGTCGCGTCAAACGTTGTTTGAGATCGTCGTAGCTTGTGACGAGGAGCGCGAGCAACGCCGTTCGATTGGTGTCGCTCATTGCAGGGGCCCCATCCCCAACCGCGGCAATCGTCACATTTCAATTCGGTCGCGACACTCCTAGCTGCGGTTGGTGACATGGAAATGAAACCACAGCGAGTGCTCACGTCGCGACATGCGGAGCCACGATCGATGATGCAGAATTGACCTGCGTGCTGCACGAGTGCTGCGCGCGTCGCGGCTGCGACTGCACATCCGCAAGATCCGTCGCAGGCGTCGGACACGATGGAAGCACGAACGCGATTATCGGTGAGACGCATGTCACGACATTTCGCTGACGACCGAGTTCCGCTGCGCGATCTGCGCCCGTTCGATTCCGAGCAAGGCTGCCGCACTTCCGGCATCGATCGCCAATGCCTCGCGGAAACTCGTCGATGCTTCATTGGGTTGTTCGAGCGTGAGATAGAGATCGGCAAGCGCGCAATGGGCGGTCACCCGGCGCGGATCGAGCGCAACGGCGTGTTTCAGGCTGATTTCGGCGCCCTGCGAGTTGCCGCGCGCGGCGCATGCGCGACCAAGCGCTTCGTAGAATTCCGAAGACTGTTGCTGATTGATCTTGGTCGCTGCCAGAAAATGCAGCATGGCGTTGTCGAGATCGCCGAGCTCGCACAATGCCAGCGCATATTGCGCATGCAGTGCGTCGCTGGCGGGGGCGAGTTCCAGTGCCTTGCGGTAGTGCTGATGAAGCTGGCGCTTCAACACATCGGCATCCATGCCGCTCGCCTGCTCGTGACCGGCGAGCTTGCGCAGCGCATTCGCATACGCCGCATGGACATCGACGCTCGACGGCGTAAGCTCGATTGCCTTGCGGTATTGAGCAACCGCTTGCTCCGCCCTCTGCGTGGCGATCAGCGCGCCGGCGAGCGCGATGCGCGCTGGCGCCAGGTCAGGCGCCGCCGTCACCGCAGTCTGCAAGAGCGTGTAGGCGCGTTCGTGATGGCCGTGGCCGAGCTCGATCGCGCCGAGATTGCACAGTGAGTTGACGTGTCCGTGATCGAGGGAGAGAACGTGCTCGAACAGTTTAGTGGCGCGATCCGAATTGCCTGCGCGATGCTGACGGCACGCCTCGACGAACAGGGCGTCGCATAGCAGCGCGTCGTTCTCGTGCTGCGGTACGGTCATCTTGAGCGCGGAGCTCATGATCGGATCGGCGATCCATTCCGCCGGCGCTCCGGACCCAGCTCCGGCGAGCGACCTGAGCTCGGTGTTCAGCCGTCCGATCACTTCCGCCCAATCGCCCGGTCTGGTCTGCCGGAACAGCCGGGCTTGCGGATACCACGGTGTATCGCTGCGATCGCGCAGCCAACGCCAATCGCTGCCGTTGGCGAGCAGAATCCAGACCGGCTTGCCCATCGCACCGGCGAGATGCGCGATGGCACTGTCGATCGAGATGACGAGGTCGAGATTGCCGATGATCGCGGCCGCGTCGGCAAACGATGTCGCGTCGATTTGCGCGCCGGCATCGAGGATGCGATCGTCGAAATCAGCGAGCTGCTCGCGTCCGCGGCCGATCTGCAGGCTGACAAATCGCGCGCCCGGACAGTCGAGCAGGGGACGCAGCAGATCGAGCCGGATTGAGCGGCGCTGATCATTGAGATGGCCGGGATTGCCCTGCCACACCAGTCCGATGGACATGCCGTGGCCAGGATTGCCGCCGAGGCGCTCGCGCCATCGCGTGACCAGATCCGGATCGGGGGTGACATAAGGCGTTGCCGCGGGAACCGTGTCGACCTGCGTGTCGAAGATCAGCGGCAAGGACAGCAGCGGCAGCTGGACGTCGAACGCCGGCGTCATGGTCGCGTCACTGACCACATCGTCGACGCCGGCAACGGTTTGCATCAGGGACAACAAGACCTGCGGCGTGCGCAGGATCACGCGGCCGCCCCGGGCTTTCACCATCGGCGCGTAGCGCACGAATTGAAGGGTGTCGCCAAAGCCCTGCTCGGATTGCAGCAGGATGGTCCTGCCGGCAAGATCCTCGCCCTGCCAGCGCGGCCGGTCGGTCGAGATCAGATGCTTGCTGACACGCGGGTCCGACAATCGTCCCTCATACTCCGCCCAGGCCGCCGACCAGCTGCCGACGCCGAACAGGCAGACGGCAAGCACGGCGCGCAGTTCCGCGCGCATGGGGTATCGTTCCAGCGCGTCACGCAGCAATGCGACGCCGGCGTCGTGCCGGTTGGTGTCGCTGAGCAACCATCCGAAATCGACGATCGCGTCGATATAGTCGGGGGCGCTCGCAATCAGGTCGCGGAATACGTCGTCGGCGAAATCGCTCAGCTCCAGCATCGCCAGCGCGCGGGCGAGGCCAAGCTGCGCCGCTGCATTGTCCGGCCGCAGCGTCAGCGCAGCCGTGTAGGCCGCCAGCGCCTGCGGATACTGGCGGCCCTTCAGCAGCAGAACCCCGAGATTGCCGTGCGCTTCACCATCGGCCGGATTGAGCCGGACTGCTTCCTCGAGCAACTCCAGCGCGCGCTCGTCCTCGTCCCGCTGCAGTGCGATCACGCCGCGGATATGCAGGACGTGCGGCCGCACCGCGGGTTCATGCTCCATGGTTTCGAGCAGCAGATCCGCGCTGTCCAGCTGACCGTCGCGAAACAGCGCGATGGCACGGTTCATGACGGTCTGGATGAATTCGGCGCGCCGCTCGGACGAAGCTTGATTCAGCATCGCCAGGCCTGCGCGCATCGTCTGCGCTTCGCTGATCCCCGCTTTCGACATCAACGCACCCTCTACTCTCGACCTTCTCTCGACGTTCGTGTCCCGCGCAATTCATCGGCGGACCGCAGCTTGTCCGCGTTGCCCGTGATTGCAACTAAAGCGCGATGAGATGAGGTTGGATCGTCATCGCGCTTTAGCTCTTTAGTTTGAGCATGATCTCTTCAGAAAACCGCTTCGCGCTTTTCCGGATCATGCTCTAGGCCGCCGCGTTGGTGCGGGCCTCGCACCATTCCGCCCAGAGCCTCATCAATTCGCGGGAGAGATTGTCGGCGAAGCGCGGGGCGTCGCAGAGCGGCGAGGCCGCTACGCGATCGCGCAGGCTGCGGCGCAACTCGGCGAGTTCTTCGCGGCGGCGCGTCCAGCCGACCGCCATGGCGACGTAGTCGTCGATGCTGTCTGCGCAGAAGCTGCTCAGTCCCGCTGCGGTGAGATGGGCCGCCGAGTGACGGCCGGCGAACGTATCGCCGACGAAGGTCACGGTCGGAACGCCCATCCACATCGCCTCGAGCGTCGTGACGCCGGCAGAATAGGGAAATGGATCGAGCGCGACGTCGACCTCACCGTAGGCCACGAGCAGCTTGTCCTGATCGGTTTCGCCGACCAGCTCGACGCGCTCGCGCGGCACGCCGCCCTGGCCGAGCACGTTGTAGACCGCATCGCGCGTGCTGGTCTCGCCGAGGCCGCCATAGACCATCAGGATGCGCGAATCCGGCACCTGCTCTAGAATCCGCGCCCAGGCCTTGCCAAGCTCGCTGTTGAGCTTCGCCGGACGGTTGAAGCAGCCGAAGGTGAAGCGGCCACCGCTCAGGCTCGGCAGTGGGCGCACCTCAGGCGCCTTGGCCGGCGGGTGATAGCAGACATAGCAGTCGGGCAGGCGGATCGGACGCTCGATATAGCTCGCGTCGTGCTCCGGCGGAATCTCCACCGGATCGGCGATCAGGCCGTCATACGTATCGAGCCCGACCGTGCCGACATAGCCGGCCCAGCTGAGCTGGATCGGCGCCGCGCGCATTGCAAACAGCGAGAGGCGGTTGCCGGCGGTGTGCCCGGCGAGATCGAACAGGACATCGATGCGGTCTTCGGCGATCTGTTGCCCAAGGGCCTGATCGTGCAGCCCGGAGACATCGCGCCAGGACAGCGAGATCTCCTTGTAGCGTTCGCTGAAGTCGTCGTCCTGCCGCTTGCTGTCGGTCTTGTAGCAGAAGATCTCGTAACCGAGTGCGGCGAGCGCCTCGAAGGCGCGCAGGACCAGGAACGACACGGCATGCCGATGCAGGTCCGCCGACACCAGGCCAAGCCGCGGCTTGCGTGCCGGATCCGGCGCGTTGGCGAACGCAAGGCGACTGAGCGGCGCGCTCGGCCGGTAGAGCACCGCCCATCGCCGATGCTCGCGCAGCAGCTCGGCACGTGTCACGCCCGGCTTGTGCTGAAGCGCGAACAGCAGGGTTCCGGCGATGCCGGCGCTGCCGGGATCGAGCTCGCCTGCGCGCCGATAGGCCGCGACGGCCTCCTCGATGCGACCCTGTCCGAGCAATCCGAAGCCGCGGCCGACGTGGTGCTCCGCCTGCAGCGGATCGATCGCAAGCGCGCGATCGACATAAGAGAGTCCGCGCTCGAATGCGCGATGATTGATCAGGAAGTGGCCATAGAGATATTGCGGCAGCGCGACGGTCGGCGCGCTCTCGGCGGCGATCTCGAACAGCCGCGCCGCTTGCTGGTCGCGCGCGGCGATGCCGAAATTCATGCCGAGCTCGATGATCGCCTTGTAATTGTCGCTGTCGATCGTCGAGGCGGCGCGGAGATCGTCGACCGCCTTGTCGAACTGTCCGTCCATCACATAGGCGAGGCCGCGGGTGCGGTAGGCTTCCCCGTATCCGGCGTCGAGCTCGATCGCCTTGTCCAGCGCCGCGAGGGCTTCGCTGCGCCGGTTCTCGGTCAGGAGCGCAAGGCCGAGGCTGTATTGCGCGAGCGGCATGTTCGGCAGCAGGCGCAATCCATCCTGGAGGTAGGGAATGCCGTCCCGAGTGCGTCCGGTGCGCGCAAGGCAGGTGCCGATCTCGGCCAGCGCCGGTGCGTGCGTCGGTGTCACCCTGAGTTCCGCAGCGAACGCCTTGCGCGCGTCGTCGAAGCGATCGAACCGGCACAGCGCGACGCCCTTGCAGTAATTGAAGCCGGACTGGTCGGGCGCGAGCCGCGCGGCTTCGTTGAATGCGCGCAGTGCCTGGCGCCAGCGGTCCTGGCGTGCATGCGCCACGCCTTCCTGATGCAGCGCTTGCGCCCGCTTCAGGTCAGTCGATGGATAGCTGCCGTGTGTCAGCGAGCGCGCCAAAATTGCATGGCCGCCATGCCCCACATGAATCGCAAGACGCCCGCTCGAGTTGTCTTCCATGTGGGAGGCCTCGCTCGAATGAAAGCCCGCGTAGATTGTCTCATTAACAATCTGCGATCAGACGGCGAACCGTCGGACGGAGAGTCCATAGAGCATCCGGCGAGGTATTGCCAAGATGTTTTTCGGACACTGATCGAAAATAATCCCTGCGCGAAGCCGATTGTCGAATTGTCTATCAGACGTGAAGTCAATCATCGGCGACGGAGACATGACGTCGACGGCAGAGGTACTTGCCTGATCATAGATTTATTCCAATAAATCTTGAATAGGCGGCAAAATAAACTTCTTCTTGTTTGAAGATTACTTTGCGCTCTCATGACGACGCGATGACGATGTGCCGGTGGTGATCAACCCACAGGAACAGCGCAATGAAAATGCAAACGTCCAAATACATGCTCGGCACCGCTTCGGTGCTCGCCCTGCTCGCGTCCTCGACCATCACGCCCGCGAACGCGCAGGCCTCCACCGCCACTGCCGGCATCTACGCGGGCGGCAGCACGCTCGCCTCGGAAGCCTTCCGCCAGATCTTCGACTGCTACATGGGCGGCATCGTCGGCTCCGGCACCACCTATCCCGACGGCTTCGCGTTCAACGCTGGCTTCCCGGCGCCGGGCAAGCTGCCGACCACCTGCACGCTGGTCAGCCTGCCGGTGCAAGGCATGTATGCCGGCGTCGGCAGCGGCAACGGCGTCCGCGGCTTCATCACCAACAATCCGCAGCAATGGTACAACGGCACGGTGACGCCGAACGCGTCAGCCAACATTTTGATCAACACGCCGCTGCCCGCGAACCAGCCCGCGATGATCGACCTCGCCAATCCGCGCAGCCCGGCGACCAAGTTCGGCAGCTATCCGTATCCGCGCGTCGATATCGGCCTCTCGGACTCGCCGCTCGGCAGCACTCTGGCGGCGCTCACGACGTCGTCCGTCAGCTTCAACCCGACCCAGAGCTGGACGACCACCGGCGGCGCGCTGACCCAGATCACGCTGAACAGCACCTCGACGGCTTCGGTCGCCTACAGCACCACGGCGTTCGGTAATCCGATCCAGATCCCGGCTTTCGAAGTCAACGTCGCGATCGGCGTCAACACCAGCTCGATGACGGTGTACTCGGCGGTCGCCGGTACCGGCGCCACGCCAGGCACCCAGGCCAACCAGGGCGCCGCCATCCAGCTCTCGACCGCGCAGATGTGCGCGATCTTTACCGGCCTCGTGACCGACTGGAACGACATCACCATCGGCAAGATCCCGTACCTCAACAACACCGGCGGGCAAGTGCTCGCAGCTTTCGACTACACCAACATCGACAACACGGGCACGGCACAACGCTACTCGAGTTCGTCCTTGCCGATCAAGGTCGTGTACCGCGGCGATGGCAGCGGCACGAGCTTCATCCTGACCAACTATCTCAAGACCGTCTGCCCGCTGCTCGATTCCACCGGTGCGTTCGGTTACCAGTCGATCTTCAACACCACAACCCTGCCGAGCACCAGTTTCGCCAACCTGATCGCCCGTGTTGCTGCGGTCCGTGGCGCGGGAGGCTGGAACAACACGACGGCGACGAACGCCTGGATCAGCGCGCAAGGCAGCGGCGGCGTGGCATCCGCGATCAGCACCGACAGCAGCAAGGCCGGCCGCATCGGATACGTCAGTGCCGACTTCACCCAGCCTTACACCAGCACGGTTGCGGGCGTCACTGCGCCGCAGTCGGCAGCCCTGCAGAACGAGCAGCTGCGCGGCGCCGCCACCTATGTTCCGAGCCACGGAGTGGCGCCAGCGACCCAGCCGGCGAGCTTGACGTTCATCGCACCGACGCCGGATGGCGCCGCTGCCGCGTGGGGTGACACGAGGCTCAAGACGCCCTCCACGACCTGGACCTGGAACGACTACAACATCTACGCCAACGTGTTCGGCACCGTTACGCAGTCGGGCGTGACCGTGACCGGCCTGCCGGTGCTGCCGCTCACCAACAAGCTGAACGCCTATCCGCTCAGCGGCACGACGTTCCTCGACCTCTATAGCTGCTACAACGTCCAGGCCGACGCCAACCGCGTCACCAACCTGGTCAACTTCCTGACCACCTATGTCGCCGGTGCCGACTCGACCGACCCGAACTTCGATCCGGACGTCTCGGCGGTGATCGAAAATGCCGGCTTCCACGCGGTGCCGGCCAGCTACGCCAAGAACATCAAGAGCCAGTATTGGGGCACGCGTACGACCGCCATCGCTGCGGCGGCCGCTACCCAGGCAAATGGCTGCTTGAACGTCGCCAACGGCGCCAGCGGCGGCGCCAAGTAAGTCGGCGCATTGCGGACGGCGCAATCCCGATTGCGTCGCACCGAGTAGCGTCGAGCACATGACAAGGCCGGGCGCCTCAATCGAGGCGCCCGGAACTATTCACAGGGTGTCGGCAAATCGCGTGATGACGCTCTGCAGCTCATTGGATGAACGGCGATGTCGAAGCAAAACTCCATCCTTGTCTCCAGGCGTATCGACCGCGACAAGACGCGGCAGGGCGAGCGGGGATTCACGCTTGTCGAGATGCTGGTCGTCATCGCCATCATCGGCTTGATCATGGGACTGGTCGGGCCGCGCGTGCTGAGTTACCTGAGTGAATCGAAGGTCAAGGCCGCCAAGATCCAGATGCGGAGCTTCGCGAGCGCGCTCGACCTGTTCCAGCTCGATACCGGCCGCTACCCGTCGACTGCGGAGGGGCTCACGGCGCTGGTGCAGCGCACGTCGGGCGCGGCCAACTGGAACGGTCCTTATCTCAAGGGCGGCGTGGTTCCGAATGACCCGTGGAGCCATCCCTATATCTATCGGGCGCCCGGCGAGCACGATGCCTACGACATTCTCTCCTATGGCTCCGACGGTCAGGAGGGAGGCAGCGGGACCGCCGGCGACATCTCGCTGGACAAGCTGACGAGCGCCGCCAGCAACGAGTGATGCGGCCGCGATCGCGATCTGCCGACACGTTGCACGAGCTCTTCCGCGTCGGGCCGTCTCGGCCTTACTTCTCTTGCCAAGGCAACGCGCGCTGGCCGGGTTTGCCGGTCGCCTCACGCGGGCGCCGATCGGCGTCTTGCGATCTCGTCGCTGTGTCTTCCGTCCGTGTCTCGAGCCCGGCGAGCCATCGATCGTCAGGCGAATTTGGCGGCGGCGACGCATGGCGTCCGGGCCGATCGGTCATGATGGCGCCCATCGCGCGCAGATCGTCGGGCGTCAGCCAGGCGATCTCGTGGGCGTGCGTCGCCACCATCTGTCCGATGATGCGCGGCGGCACGCCGAATTCGCTGGCGACGCGGGCCATGGCGATCGTCGCCTCTTCGGTCTGCGCCGTCTCGTGGCCGAATTTGTCGGACACGCCGTGGACGCCGATCGCGGCCTCATAGCTCGCGAACTTCTCATTTCCCGCCGCGAACACGATGAAGCAGGCCGATGCGCAGCGCGACCCGGCCGCGACGATGGTCGGCAGCTTCGCCCTGCGGATCAGACCGGCGAGCTTGACCGCCTCGGCGAGGCTGCCGCCCGGTGAATCGAGCCGCACCGCCGAGATCAGGCGGTTGCCGTCGTTGGCGGTCTTGATCAGCGCTTCCGCGGCCTCGGTGTCACCCTGGGCGACGTCGCCGCTGAGCGCGACAATGGTGACGTCCCCCTTCAGGGTCACGCTGCTCAGCTCGGCGGCGGTCGCGGCCGTACCGAAGAGGGCTGCACCGAGCACCCTCAGCATGGATGAAACGACCGCCATCGGATGCCTCAGGCTTCGGCTCATTTGCGTGTGGCAGCCGGCGCTGGCGCGGCCGACGCATCGAAGGTGCTCGGTGCACGCCGCATGCTGTCGAGGCGCTCGCGGAATTCCTCGGCGACGACCTGGGCGTCGTGGGGATTGCGCACGATCTTGGTGGTGACGAACACGATGATCTCCGAGCGGGTCTTGCTGTCGCTCTTCTGGCTGAGCAGGTCGCCGAGATATTTGATCTCGTTCAGGCCGGGCAGTCCGGCCACCGTGCGCTCGTCGTCCTCCTTGATCAATCCGCCAAGCAGCGCGGTCTGGCCGCTGCTGGTGGCGATTGTCGAGTGGATGCGTCGCTGCGAGATGGTGGGCGTCAGATTCTGGGCACTCGCGCCGGCGGGATTGACGACGTTGGAGACTTCCTGCTCGATCTCGAGCTCGATCGATCCGTTCGGATGCACATGCGGCAACACCTTCAGGATGATGCCGGTGTTCTGCCGGCTGATGCTGCTCACCACATTGAGCCCGGTGACCGTGCTGCCGGTCGAGATCGGCACCTGGTCGCCGACCTCGAGGATCGCCGGCTCGTTGTCGGCGACCACCAGCGAGGGCGCCGAGAGCACCTTGACGGTGGTCAGGGTGGACAGCGCATTCAGCACGAGCTTGGGATTGGCTTCGGCGCCGAGCAGCGCGTTGAACCCGGGCAACACGCGCGAGAGCAGGGCGGTCTGCGTCGCCGACTGCGCAGCCGCGAACAGTCCGACCGATCCCTTGTCCTGACCGGCGCCGGCGTTGGCGCTGGTCAGATAGGCCTGCACGCCATACTGCAATTGGTCGGTCAGCGTGACCTCGGCGACCATGGCGTCGACGGCGACCTGCAGCCGCGGTCGGTCGAGCTGCTCCAGCGCGCGCTCGATCACGACGTAGTCCTCCTGGTTGGAATAGACCATGATCGCGTTGGTCGACTTGTCGGCCGTGATGCGGACATTCTGGAAGATGCCGCGCGGCAGGCTGCCCAGCCCCATTCCGCCGCCGGGCCCTGGCGTGTCCTGGTCGTCGTCCTTGCGGTCGCCAAATCCAACCTGGGTCTTGTTGGCATTGCCCGAAGCATCGGTGCTGCCGCCCGTCGCGCCGGTGGCGCCCTGGGTGTTGTTATTATTGTTGCTGAGCGTGCCGCTGCCGAGCGAGTCGATCCGCGATGTTGCTGCGCTCTGACCGGGCGCCGTCGCACTGGTCTGGCTTTCGCCGGCCGATTGCGAGCCGCGGCCGACGAACATCTCGTTGAGGATGCGGGCGATGCTGCGCGCGTTGCCGAAGCGCAGGCTGTAGACCCGCACCGTCGTGCCGGTGGGGTCGGAGCGGTCCAGCCGCCGCACCCATTGGGTGGCGCGTTCCAGCACCTTGCTGTTCTTGCTCACCGCCAGCACGGCGTTCATGCGCGACACCGGCTGGAACTTGATCACGCCTTGGCCCTGTCCGCCGTCGGCGGTGTCGAAGACCTTCTCGAGCTCGCGGATCATGGTCTCGGGCGCGGTCGACTTCAACGGATAGAGCCCGACCGACTGATTGCGCAGCCACTCGACATCGAGCGTGCCGATGACGCCAAGCGCCGCCTGACGCTCGGAGGCGGTGCCCTGGATCAACAGCACGTTGCGGGCCTGATCGACCCGCACGGCGCCGGGCCGCGACAGGAAGCTTTCCGCCGTCTTGCCGATCGCCGCCGCAGAGACAAAGCGCAGCGGTACGATCGAGACGCCATAGCCGGGCTGTCCCGCGCCGACGACCGAGACGCCGGCGCCCGCGGCCTCCGGCAGCGGCACGATGCGGACCAGATTGTCCTCGCGCAGCAGCGCCGCATTCGACATGCGCAGCACGCTCTCGAAGATCGGCAGCACGTCCTTGCGCGGTATCCGCTGCGCGGAGGCCAGCGTGATCGTGCCCTGCACACGCGGGTCGACGACGTAGTTCATGCCGAGGCTGTCGCCGATGACGGATTTCACCACGGTCGGAATGTCGGCATTGTCGAAGTTCAGCTCGATGCCGCCGCCCTCGGCGACGACGTCGCCATCGACGGCGCTCGCGAGACGGGTCGTTGCCGTCGTGGCGGCGTCCCGTTGCGCCGGCGCCGACGCGGGCGCGAGATCCTGATCGGCGCCGGGAAACACCATGGGCTGTGCGCGCGCGGAGGCCGTTGCGCCGGACGTCCCGCCGACCGGGCCGTTCCAGCGCGCTCGCAGATCGGCATCGCGGATCGGGTCGGTCACCTGATCGCGGCCAGGCAAGTCGATGCCTTTGTCCATCATGCAGCCGCCGAGCGGGCTGGCGAGCGCGAGCCATGTGCCGGTCAGCGCGCCAAGCGATGCCTTGCGCGGACGGCAAGCCTGGCGGAGACGGTGCGCGACGGGTCTCTCTGCTGCGCCTCGCTCGGACGCTGCGGTCTCGCCAGCCGTTCGGTTGTCAATGCGCATCGCTTGCTGCCTTCCAGGGACGATCAGCGGGGGCCAGGCTGCTGCCGGCGAGATCCTCGACCTCGTTGACCAACGCCCCGGCGCGACCGATCAGTGCATGGGCGTAAGCGGGACTGATCGGCCGATGGCCGAAGGCAGCGCCATCGAGTTGCGTGTTGATCTCGCGCGTCAGCGCGTCGCGCCTCGCCGTGATCGCGCGCATCAGGTCGAGATAGCGCTGATAACCGACGTCGCCGCCCTTGATGGCCTGGGTCGCAAGGGCAAGGCTGTTGCGTCCGAGTTGGCCGAGCGGATCGTTGATCGTCTTGGCGGCGCGCGCCAGATCGACGTAGGTCTCGCGATCGTTTGCGAGCTCCGCCGGCAATGCACCCGCCTCGAGCGCATCCACGAGCACGACGCCGTCGTGGATGTAGCGGTCGTTCAGGCCCAACAGCGCCAGCAGCGTGGGCCGCAGGTCTGCGTGGTGCGAGAGGATGTCCGGCGTCTCGCCACGGTGGGCGACACCGGGCCCAACCATGCCGAACCAGCTGCCGCCGAGGATTTGCGCGATGTCGCCGCGCACCCACGCCGTATCGGGATCGACCGCAACGCAGACCGGCGGCTGCGCACAGTCGGCCCGGCTGCCGGCTGTCCGAATGACGTAATCGGGGTCTGCGAACATGATGACATGCGGTGTGCGCGCGGGGCTCGCAGTGACCATGTGCATGAGCTGCATCTGGGCGCGATCGGCGACCATCGACGTCAGGCGATCGCTCTTGCCGGTGACCGGGTTGACCACGCCGAGCCTGCCGACATCCTGCGCGAGCGTGCGTGTCAGCGGATCAGTGGCGAGCGGATTGCCGTGGATGTAGATTGGCGGCGTGTTGCCCGCCTGTACGTCGAACGCGGTGACGTTGCGCCGTTCGGTCGCGAGCAGCCGGTCGATGGCGATGCCGATCGCGCCGATCGGCCCGTAGCTGCAGGGTACCGCAAGGCCGTCGCAGTCTAGCGGGCTGGGTGGCCCGCCGACGAAACGGTCGTTGCCGGTGGGCACGATCACGAACAGCGTATTGCGCGTGGTGATCCCGCTTGCGGCCAGCCGGTCGATAAAGGCCTTGAAGGCCGCGTCGTCGGCGGCGAGCCTTGCGATATGGTCGCGCTGACCGGGGCCGAGAGCGCGACTATGCGCGGCGGCCGGCCTGTGCGCATTGCCGATTCCCACATAGACCACGGGTACACCGACCTCCAGCATTGCCGCGGCATAGCCGAGGGATTGCGTGGCCGTCGTCTCAGACGCACCGGGAAAGCCTGGATGGCCTGCGTCATCGCCGATGATCTCGCCGTCGAGATCCCTGACCGGTCCGTCCGGCGAGATCACCGGCTGCACATTGCGGTTGCCGAACAAGGCGCTGAAGCCGGCGTAGCCACCGGGTTCATCGGACAACAGATCGGAATGCGCATGGGCGTTGCTGCACAATGCGCTGCCGCGGGCGCAATGGATGGCGATGCCAAGCAGATCAGCGCGCGCCTTGAGTGGATCGCCGGCAGCGGTGCGGGCTTCGGAGGGGCCGAGCGCGGCCGCGATCTCGGGGCCGACCTCCCGCAGTGTCAGGCCTGTCGTTGCGAACGCGCCGACATCGCAGCCGGCCGCGGTGAAGGGCACCCATGGCGCGGGCACGGTTTTGCCGGTGTCGGCCAGCATCAGTGGCTTGCCGTCGCTGCCGTTCGCGGTCCAGTAGGCGAAGGCGCTGGTGAAGCCTACGCTGCCGTCGCTGCGGAACGCAGCGCTGCTGTTGCCGGTCGCAACGCCCATGCGGTCGCCATGCAAACCGGTGAGGATCGTCAGCGCATCGGTCGCGGTCTCAGCCAGCGGCGAGGTCTGATGATTGCTTCCGATGATTCCGCCGCGCGTAATGAAATCGCGCAGATGCGGCATCTGCTCGAGGTCCGACGGCACGTTCGGGTTGTCGCGGCGCAGGTGAACGTTGTCGAGCTCGACCTGCACGACGCGCTTGATCGCGCCGCCGCGCGAACGCAACTCGCATCCGGCGTACGCCTGTCCGGCCCCGGTGCTGCACATCAAAACGCAATCCAGCGCCAGGAACAGGGCGCCGAGCAGCAGCGGCTTGAGGCCGGCACGGATGCGACTCGAACGCATGACGCTACGTCTTTGATACCGGTGTTTCGTCTCGACGATCTTGGAGTCGATGTAAGCAGCAGCGCCGGCAAGTTGCCGTCTGCTGCACGCTGCGAGTGTGTGCCGCTTGGATGACGCCGTCGTAACAACAGCTCGCGCATGACATGCATGGCGACAATGTCCGGCTGTGATTCATCTTCACAGATTTGACGCATACAGGCTGCGATGCGCGGCACCTTGCGCTGCATGTGACGAGAAGCCTTGCAGCGAGAAGCCTTGCAACACGTGCGCTCCTGGCGCAGGTTGATTGTTGCACGCGCTGATGACGATCCATCGATGCTGGTGCATGCAGACACGTACGCGCAGACATCTAGTACGCGCAGATCTATGGACAGCCGACCGATGCCGATCGCATTACGAATGTTGATGGTTGCCGGACTTTGTCTTTGCACACTGGTTGCGCGCGCGGCCGAGGTTCCGGCAAGTGGCGAGGTCATCGTCAACAATCCGGTGGAGCTCCAGCCGTTGCAACAGTTGAGCGCGACCAAAGACAAGCCGCTGTTTTCGCCCGCGCGGCGGCCGCCGGCCAAACCGGTCGCACCGGTGGCGCGGCAGGAACCGCCACCGCCACCGCCACCACCGCCGAACGTGGTGGTGCTCGGCATCGTCAGCGAGAATGGCGACGGCCATGCCGCGATCCGTGCCGCAAGCAAGGGCGACAAGGTGGTGCGCGTGCGGACGGGTGACGACGTGAGCGGCTGGAAGGTCGAGCGGATCGAGCCGCGCCGGCTGGTGCTCAAACAGGGGGAGCGCTCGGTGGATTTCGCCTTGTTCACCGGTGCGGCAAAGCCGCCGAAGCCCGCCGAACGGCCGATCCGGCAGATCAAAGCGGCAGCGCCAACCAATTGACGCGACGCTGGTTTCGGCCGGCCGACTGAATTTGCCGGCTCGCGCCGTGGTTGAGTTCCACCGCAGGGTTAAAACTTTTTTGCGAAATCGCTTCGCGTTAGCCCGTCTCAGACTGTCTTAACAACAGGAGAGGCGTCCCGAACTGTCGGGCGCGTCCGCTCGCGGGCGGCTGCGCCGGTAGGGTTGCGCGCTTTTCACTGAGTTGTCGGCATCGGGCCAACTGATTGCAGGTTGGCCGATGCCTTGTTGCGTCACGATCGTTCGCATCGTCTGCTGCATTGGAAGGCCCGCATGCATTCGCTCCCTCGCTCGATCTCGCGCCGTGGCCTGTTGCTCGCAGGTGCAAGTTCGATCGCGATCGCAATGAGCTCACCTGCGGCAGCGCGCCCGTTCGGCACCTGGGGTGGCGTCAGCAGCGCGGCCACGCAGGCGGCGATTAGCGCGGCGCAGGATGCCGCGCAGCAGGCGCAGCAGGCCGCGCAGAACTCGCAAGCGTCGATGACGCGTGCCGCGCAGGCGATCCAGGCTTTGCAGGCGGCGCAGAGCGTGGCGCGCGGGCTTGCAGCGAGCGCGCCGAGCGCGGTGCCGAATGGTCTCAATGCCGGCGGCCTGGTGCCGAGCAGTGGTCTGGCCGCGGCGGGCGTCGCCAATCCCGTCACCAACTGGGTCGGCGCCAACACGCCGACGCAGACCAGCAGCGGCGGCCAGACCACGGTCAATATCAACCAGACCCAGGCCCAGGCGGTATTGAACTGGCAGTCGTTCAATGTCGGCCGGGACACCACAGTCAATTTCAACCAGCAGGGCAACCCGAACTGGGCCGCGCTGAACAAGATTGCATCGACCGGCGTGCCGAGCCAGATTCTGGGATCGATCAGGGCCGACGGCGCGGTCTATCTGATCAACCAGAACGGTATCATCTTCGGCGGCACCAGCCAGATCAACGTCCACACCCTGATCGCCTCGACGCTGGATCTGCCGACCAAGCTGAGCGGCAGCAACTATCAGGGGTTCCTGCAAAGCGGACTGTTCTCGCTGTTGGGCGATCCGCTGACCACGGGTGTTGCTGCCAACAGTGCTTCGGGAGCCACGATCTTCAACCAGGGAAGCGGTGGAAAGGTCACAGTCCAGCCTGGCGCGATCATCGACACGACGGGCAAGCTGAGCGCGAATGGCGACGGCGGTTATGTGGCGTTGCTCGCAGACGGCGGCGTTAGCAATGCCGGTGCGATCACCACCAGGAATGGCCAGATCATCCTGGCGTCAGACAGCTCCGTCACCCTGGTGACCCCGCTGTCGACCGCGGTCGGCGTCCAGACCGCGATGCGGGTTCTGGCCAATGGAGGCGTGGTCACCAACCAGGCCTCCGGCCTGCTGACGTCCAACTCCGGCGCGGTCACGCTGGCGGGCGGATCGATCAACCAGCTCGGTGGCATCGTCGCGACCACCTCGACCACCCGCACCGGCTCGATCACCATGAACACGGCCTGCGTGCAAGGGAGCTGCGCGCCCGGCGCCGACGGCAATATCGTGCTCGGGTCGGCGAGTCTCACGTCGATCCTGCCGGATGAAACCAGCGGAACCCTGCCGACCGCGACGCTCAACACACCGACATCAGCGAACGGCGCCAGCAACGCGCCATACTTCCAAACGGTGCTGCAGCCGCAGATCAGCATCACGGCGATTGGCAGCGTCGACGTGCAGGGCAGCGGTGCGGGCGGCGCCGGTGCCATGATCAAGGCGCCGGGCGCCGCGCTGACGATCGGCGCCGACAGCGTTGCCGGCACGGTGCTGCTCGAGAAGGGCAGCACCATCGATCTCTCCGGCATCGCCGGCGTCACGCTGCCGATGTCGATCAACCAGATCAGCATCCTCGTCACGGCGGCGGAGGTCGCCGACAGCCCGCTCGCGCAGGTCCTGATCGGCAAGACCGTGACCATCGATGCCCGCCTCAGCGGCACCCGTGCCGACGGCGTGCAATGGGTCGGCTCGCCGCTGCTCAACGCGGCCGGCTATGTCGGCCTGATCCCGCAAAGCATCGACCAGATCCTGACGGCGGGCGGCAATTTCACGACATCGGGAAGGAATGTCGTGCAGCAGCCGGGTGCAGCCATCAACGTGTCGGCCGGCTATGTGCAGTACACCGGCGGCATGATCAGCACCACGCGCCTGCTCGGCGCCGACGGGCGCATCTACGACATCGGCCGCGCCGATCCCACCATTGCCTATGTCGGCGTCGGCGGCGGCTTCACGGTCCTGCACAAGGTCAACGGCGTCGTCGATACCAAGCTGACTGAAATCTATCTCAGCCCCTGGGGTGGCAGCAGCAATTCGCATTATGAGGCGAGCTACATCACCGGCGCCAATGCCGGCTCGGTCACGGTCGCGGCCGTCAATCCGATCGTCAATGACATCATCGGCAACGTGGTGGCGGGCAGCCGGCAACGCGCGCTGGCGGGATCGTCGAATCTCTCGGCCGCCGACCAGATGCCGAAGGGGGCGTCGCTCAGTATCACTTTCGCGAATCCGACGGGCCCCGGCAACCAGAACAACGTGGTGCTCACGTCGCAGGCCGATGCCGGGCCGGATCCGTACGGCCTCGGCGGCTTGAACTTCGCCAACGCGTCGAGCTGGTCGCCGGCGCTCGCCAACGGCCTGTTCCCGATCTTCTCCGACGCGCTGTCCAATGCGTCGCTCGGCGCCGTCTCGATCACGGGCGCGCGACGGCTCGACATGGCGACGAATGCCACCTTGTCGGTCCGGCCCGGCGGCAGCATCACGCTGGACGGCGTTGCTATCATCGACGGCACGCTCAGCGCGCCCGCTGGACAGATCAGCCTCACCGGCTTCAGCTATCCCGTTAAGACGCAGCCGGCGCAACCGCCGGTTCCGGCCTTGGTCATCGGGCCGCATGCGGTGCTCGACGTGCGCGGGCGCTGGGTCAACGACAGCGGCCTGTCGGCGGATCAGCTCGAGGGGCGCGCCTACGTCAACGGCGGCAGCGTAAGCATCTCGACCGTCGGCGCCAGCAACGGGCCGAACATAGGTGACGGCGCCTTCCGCGACGTCACTCAAAGCATCGTTCTCTCGCCCGGCAGCGTAATCGACGTCTCCGGGGGAGGGTATGTCGACACGACCGGGAAGATCAAGATCGGCTCCGACGGCTTTCCGGTTGGCAAGGGCGGTAGCCTCAGCCTGACGACCTATGCCGGTACCTTTAATGGCCAAGTAGGCACCGATGCCAAGGTCGCCGACTTCAACGTCCTCCCGCACGGCACTAATCCCGACGGCACAGTCAATCATCCGGATCAGGCAAATGTGCTGATCGGCGGCACCATCTACGCAGGCGGCTTTGATGGCGGCGGGACGCTGACGATGCAGGCGTCGACCATCATGGTCGACGGCGCGAGCGCTGCGGTGACATCGTATGTGTCGAGCGCTGCGGCAAGCGCGATCGGATCGCCGGCCACAGGTTTCAGCGTATCGGACGCGAAAGCCGGTCAGCTCGTTCTGCCGCCGTCGTTCTTCACCAGCGGCGGCTTCTCCCAATACACTCTGACTGATGTCTATGGCGGGGTCACCGTGACCGCGGGTACCCAGCTGCTGCTGCAGAAGCAGCCGAGCGCCGTGCTCTCAGGCCGCGAGGTGAAGATTCCGACCGGCGCACGGGTGCGCGACTTCGCGTCCCTGGGACTGGTGCCCGATGGCTTGCGCAAACCGGTCAGCCTGACGCTGGGCGGGACCAATGTGCTGGTTGATCGTGGCGCCGCCATCGTCACCGATCCGCTGGCCACGGTCACACTGAATCCGGTTGCGACGGCCGATATTCTCGGCAGTATCGTTGTGCCCGCAGGCAGTATCAATGCAACGGGCACGGAAGTACGCATCGGTGCGACCGCCGTGCTCGATGTGAGCGGCGTGTTCGTGCCTAATCCGCAGGTGACCGCCTATTCGACAGGCACGGTGCGCGACGGCGGCACTATCTCGCTGTTGGCGACCACCGTGGTGGCGGAGCCGGGCGCGCAGTTCAATCTGCAGGGCGCTGCCGTGACGGCGGAGAGCAACCTGATCCAGTTGCCGCTGGCTGGTTTCGGACCGCATGTCGTCGGGCAGGCGGCCTGGAGCAACGGCGGCAGTCTGCAGCTGTCCGGCACGACCGTCTATTTTGCCGGTACGGTCGATGCGGCCGGCGGTGCGCCGCTTGCGAGCGGCGGCAGCCTGACCATCGGCGTCGTCAATCCAAGCGTGAACGGCGCGCCGCCGGCGCCGGATACCATCACGGTGGAGCAGCCCGGGGTGGTCGCAGCGAACCTCTCGGCTTCGGGCGCGTCAGCGATACCGGGTGCATTCATCGGGGCCCACACGCTGAGCAACAGCGGCTTCGATTCCGTCACGCTCAATGCGGGCAAGATCGTGTTCGACGGTTCGGTCAACGTCAGGATTCCCGGCGCTCTGACCCTTTATTCTCGCAACGGGCGCTTTGCGCTAGCCGACGCCTCCACGGTCAATTTGAATGCGGGCTACGTTCGCTTGGTCGGGCTTGGAGTGGACAGTGGCGTGCCGGCTACCGGCAGCACCGGCGCCAGCACGTTGAACATCACGGCGCAATGGATCGACCTCGAGAGGGGAATCTTCATTGACGGCGCCGCTGAGACCAATTTCACCAGCGCCGGCGCCATCCGGTTGCTGCCGAATTACTATGGCTTTGTCGACGGTGGCCCCGGCTCGGGCGAGACGATCTTCGGCGGGGCGCTGGTCGTTCCAGGCAATCTCACGCTGCGCGCGGCAGAGATCTATCCGGTCAGCAACACTGGTTTCCTGCTGATGTCGACCGGCTCCGCCGGCGCGATCACCATCGCCCAGAACGGAGTGGCGACGCCTCCGCTCTCGGCAGGCGGAAGTCTCGTGCTCAATGCGCAGACCATTGTGCAGCGTGGTACATTGTGGGCACCCCTTGGCAAGATCGTCGTCGGCGTACGGACCAGCGCCGACCTCCCGGCCGACCTCGCGCGGGCGATTAAAAATGTATCTGGCGTATCTTTTGCGGCAGGTAACTTCACGCCGACACAGAGCGTGACGTTGACGACGGGCAGCCTGACCTCGGTCTCGGCGGCGGGCCTGGTGATTCCCGACGGCTACACCATCGACGGCACCACCTGGTATCAGGGCAACATCAACGGCGCAGCCATCGTGCCGCCGGTGCTCGCCGCACCGCCCAGCAAATCGATCAGCCTGTTCGGCACGGATGTGGCGACCCAATCCGGCGCCGTGCTCGACCTCAACGGCGGCGGCGATATCTATGCGACGGAGTTTGTCGCAGGCACCGGCGGCAGCCGCAACGTGCTCGCGACCTACCAGCAGAATCCCGCCAACGGCAGCATCACATCGACCTACGCCGACGGTCGCCAAGTCTATGCCCTGGTCCCGACCTATTCGGCAACAGTTGCAGCCTACGATTCCAACCTTGCCTTCGCTCCATATTATTCAGGCCTGGTAATTCCGGCCGGCACCAATGCCACGGCCCCGGCCGGATCCAGGCAGCCATTCGCGAACGGGATCGCGCCGGGCCAGTCGGTGACCATCGGTGCCGGCAGCGGCATCCCCGCCGGCACTTACACGCTGCTGCCGGGAATGTACGCAACACTGCCGGGAGCCTACCGCGTTGTGCAGGTTGCGAACAACGTCAATCCGAATGCGGTCGCCAGCACCTCGAGCTCCGACGGCTCGCGATACGTCACCGGCACGTTCGGCAATCAATTGACCGGCGCGCGCTCGTCGCAATCAGCCGTGTTCCAGCTGCAGTCGCAATCGGTCTGGTCGCAATACTCCCGCATCGACATCACATCGGGAACGACCTACTTCCGCAATCAGGCGCTTGCCGCAGGCAATGCGCCGCCGCCGCTGCCGATCGATGGCGGCGTGCTGGTGCTTGGCGCGACCAATTCGCTCAATCTTGCCGGCACCAACCGGTTTGCGCCCGGCACCAGCGATCTGGCGCCGGGTCTCGTCGGCGGCGGTGGCCAGGTGCAGATCAGCGGCAGGAACATCCTGGTCCTCGCTTCTGACAAGGCGGTGCCGGCCGGCGATTGCGTTGGAGGAAGTGCCGCCGGTTGCACGGACGCGACCAATTACCTCGTGCTCGATGCCGACCAGATCAGCGGGCTCGGGGCGTCCTCGGTGCTGATCGGCGGCACCGCTCAAGTCATCAACGGCGTGCAGAACATCACCGCCAGCGCGCTCAATCTCGAGGTCCTGACCGACGCGGCGCATCCGTTGACCGGGCCCGAGCTGCTTCTTGTCTCGCTCGCCGGCGACGGAGCTCTTGTGACCGGCAGGGGTCTTGTCATCGGTGACGGCAGCGTCGTCAGGGCGGTCGGCGCAGTGCCCGGCGGCACCGACCGTGACATCACGATCGGCGCGCTGCCGGTCAAACAGTCCGACGGCAGCTATGTCTTTGCGAGCGGCGACGGCGCGCTGCTGCGTGTCTCGAATGGCGACACGGTGAGGGTCAGCCGAATCTATGTCCCCGGGCAATATGCCGGCAACGGTCCGCCGCCGAGCAGCAAGACCCCGCTGGGCGCCTTCTCGGTCGGCGCCGGCGCGATCATCGATGGCGGCAATGCGCTGACGCTCGACACCAGCGGCAGCGGTACGCTCGCCTCCGACGCCATCCTGAACGCCAGGAATTACGACATCGCCGGATCGGTCATCAACATCGGCGGCGGCAGCACCGGCATTGTGCTGAACTCCGCGGTGCTCGCGAATTTCAACGATGCGGTCTCGGTCCGGCTGCGCAGCGCGACCGTGATCAATCTGTACGACGCCAACGGATTGCAGATCGGCGATGCTGCGCATCCGATCGGCACGCTGACCTTCGATAGCGCCGGGCTCTACAGCCAGGGTGGCAACACCACGGTCAACGCCACCAACATCGATCTCGCTAATACCAGTGGCGCGACCGGGGCGGGCATCACCGGCGCTGGCGGCACCCTCACGCTCAATGCGTCGCAGGTCATCACCGAGGACGTCGGCACCAAGCATCTCGGCGGCTTCAGCCAGATCTATTTCAACGCCGGCAAGGCGATTGCCTTCAGCGGTAACGGTACGCTCGATACCGGATCGGTTGCGGCTGCGGCGCTGATGTTCAATATCGGCGGTGTCACGATCGCGAACCCCGGCACCGGCTATACCAGCGTCCCGGACGTGACCATTTCGGGCGGCGGAGGATCCGGCGCCCAGGGCACCGCGTTGCTTGGCGTGGTCGGCTTTGCCGTCGTCAGCGGCGGTTCGGGCTACAGCAACGGCGATCCGGTCACGGTGTCCGGAACCGACAATAATGGCAACCCGGTCACGGCGACCGGCACGGCCATCGTCGATGCCAACGGTGCGGTCGTCGGCGTCAAGCTCACCTCGGCCGGCTCCGGCTTCCCCGGCTTTGTCGACTCCATCTCCGTCGATAGCGCCACAGGGGACGGCGGCGCCCAGTTGACCGCGTCGCTGGGCGTGGTCGGCGTGACCATCACCAGTCCGGGCACCGGCTACACCAGCATGCCCACCTTCTCCTTCGCCAACGGCGGCGGAGGCGTGGCAACGACGGCGCAGGCTGTCGTCAACGTGACGGGTATCAACCTGACCAATGCGGGTGACGGTTACCTGAGCACCCCGACCATCAAGATCAGCGGAACTGGCACGACGGCGGCCGCCACGGTGTCCGGCGGCGCCGTCACCGGAGTGACGCTGACCAATGCCGGCACCGGCTATTCGAGCCTGCCGACCGTGACGTTCTCGGGCGGCGGCGCGGGCGCCGCGAATATGGTGCTGTCCGCCCCGGCGATCGTGGTCAACAGCGGAGCGACGCAAGCGCTGAGCACGCTGGGCAACGTCAACCTCGTCACCGCCGCAGGTAACAAGCCCGCGAGTGTCGCCAGCAATATCGGCGGCGTTCTCGCCATCTCCGGCGGGTCGATCACCGACAGCGCGACGATCCAGGCGCTGTCCGGCAAGGTCAGCCTGACCGCGACCGCCGGCGACGTCGTGCTTGGCAGCGGCGCCCTCATCGACGCGTCAGGCTCGCGCATCGCGATCCTCGACGTGGTCCAGGACGCGCCCGGCGGCGACGTGCAATTGGCGTCGACGGCCGGCAATGTGATTGTCGGGCAGGGCGCGACCGTCAGGGTTGCCGGCGCAGGCCGCGGCTTTGCCGGGTCGTTGTCGATCCTCGCTGCGAACACCGCGGCGCTCGATGGCACGCTCGACGGCAGCGCCGCGTTCAAGGATCTCGGCGGTAATTTCACGCTGCAGGCAGGAAACCTCCGTGGGGCTGCCGGCCTGCCGCTCACAGCATTCACCGGCGGCTTCTCGGTGCGCCTCGGCAGTGGCGACATCCGCATCGAGGCCGGCCAGACGCTGAGCTCCGGCAAGGTTCTGCTGGTTGCCAACAATGGCAGCGTGATCGTCAACGGCACCATCGACGCCAGCGGCCCGAGCGGCGGCCAGATCTCGCTCTATGGCGCCGGCGTCACCGCGGGCGGCGTCACCACCGGCGGCGTCAGCATCGGCGGCAGCGCGGTCCTCAATGCCTCCTCCGCAGCAGGCGATCCGTCCGACCCGGCCTTCGCCGCCGCCAGCCTGGTGCAGACCGGCGGCACCATCACGCTAGGCACCACCGGCACGCCCGACGCAAGCGGCGCGGTCAACGCCACCTATGGCTACCAGAACATGTCGACCTCGGGCGCGATCAGAGTCGCCGCGGGCGCCATCTTCGACGTCAGCGGCGGCCCGGGCGGGCCGAACATCAACAACTCCGGCGGAGCAGTCATCATCCGCGCGCCGATCCTCACCAACAACACCGTCAACGTCGATTTCCGTGGCACCGTCATCGGCGTGGTCGATGCCGGCGGCAACCCGATCGGCAAGGGTGTCGTGCTCAGCCCCTACGCGGTGTGGAGCACCACCGACAGCTCGACCGGCGCGCAACATTTCGACGGCATCATCGATCCGGCCGGATGGTTCGACGCTGCCGGCAATCCGCTGCCGGGCACCGATCAGTTCGGCAATACGACCGACCAGAACGGCAACACGATCGTGGCGCCGACGCCGCAGGCGCCGCTGGCGACCGGGACGATATTCATCGTCTCCGCGCCGAATGCCGATCATGTCGGGTTCTATCAGAACACGCTGGCGAGCTTCGTCCAGAACCTTGCCGTGACGCCGGCGGCAGGCGGCGCGAGCTTCGCCAATATGCATGTGCGGCCCGAGATCGATCTGATCAATCCGAGCCTCGACATCAACAAGGGCAACATCACGGTCGCCAGCAACTGGAATCTGGGCGCAGGCAGCGTCGATGCATCCGGCCACGTCTCGCTGGTGTATCGCACCGCGACCGGCGGCGAGCCCGGGTCGCTGGTGCTTCAGGCGAGCAACAACGTCAACATCAACGCGACGGTGACCGACGGCTTCTTCGTCAACTACACGCCGCGCGGCGGGGATGCGTCCGCGCTCTATGCGAGCGAGATCAATTCGAGCCTCTATCAATCCTATCTCGGCATGTTCCCGGACGGCAACAATCTGGTCTACAGTTCGAGCGGCATCACCGATTACCTGGTCAAGACCAATGGCTCATGGTCGGGCCCGTCATCGCCCACAGCCTCGCCCAGCGCCCCATTCTTCGGGCTGTCGGATGCCGCCTATAACGCGCTCGCGTTGCAGTTCAAGCTGGCGCAGCCGACCGTGATTTCCTCCAGCGATCCGGCGGTGATCGATCAGTACAATCTGTATTATTCGCAGTACCTGCGGATGTTCCGCGCCTACGAGACCGAACTGGTCGGAGTCAACGTCAATGGGATCAACGCAGCGGTGACCGGCGTCTCGGCGCGCGGCGGCATCGTGCTGTCGTACGCAGACTTCGTGGCATACGCTCAGGCCAGAAACGTCTCCACGTTCCTGGATCCGTCAATCAACGCGATCCCGGCGCCGCCCACGACAAGCACACAGTACTACAATCTGACCGCCGGCCTCGGCAGGTTGTTGTATTCCGGGACGGGCAACGTGGTCACCACGGCACCGGACTATGCAACGAAGTGGACGGCCTATTTCCTCAGTGTCATCAACACCAACCTGTTGAACAGCGGTAAGGGTAAGCTGCTCAATTTTCTTCCCCGAACGAACTTGCCAGCAGGCTTGGACTACGCGGCCGGAATCGATTTCGGCGACGGGGTCCTTGCCGCGATCGCGGTGACGCCGCCGGCACCGCCGCCTGCCTATACCACCGTGCAGGGGACCTACATGACTTCGGGAGATCCGACACCTCCCGCCGACCGGATCGCGAACAATCCGACGGTCTACAACCCGGCTGGAGGAAGTCCCGTCGTCGTCTACAACACCACGTCAGCGTCGCAACTGATGTCGGCGGCCGTGAGCGGCAAGGGGAGCTTCTCCTACGATATCGTTGCCGGCGCGGCTTTCACCGGCAATACGCCATCGGTCGATCCCAACGCTGTGGTCGTTCTGTCGTCACAGTCACCAACGATCACGGGCACGGTCGCCATCGACGGCCACGCCTCCTATCTGAACACCGAGCCAAACCTTGCAGGTGGCGGCACCATCTACATCCCAACGATCGTGCGCACCGGCACCGGCTCCATCACCATCGCTGCGGCCGGCAACGTCGAACTGCGCGACCAAGTGGCTCCCGGCGCGGTCTACACGGCGGGCGCCGCCGCGGCCACGCCCGCGGATTTCAATGCACCGACGCTGCCTGTTGGCTACAGCTTCAATCCGAACGGGCTCGTCAGCGCGCCGGCGTGGGCAACGGGCGGCGGCGCGGTCACCATCAATGCCGGCGGCTCGATCATTGGCATCGAGATGCCGATCGATTTCGACGGAAGCCATTTCGGTGTGCAGGGCGGCCCGACCGGCCAGATGTGGAGCGACTGGTATATCCATTACGGCCTCTCAAACGGCACGTCGACGCCGTTCTCGGGTTGCGCGACCGCGGGCTCGGTTGCCTGCCAGACTGCAGCCTGGATCAACTACGCCACCTTCTTCCAGGGCTTCGGCGCGCTCGGCGGCGGCAACGTCGCGCTGTCGGCGGGTGCCGATATTGTCGATGTCGGCGCGTCGTTGCCGGAGACACTCGTCGTCGGCGGCGGTTTCACGTCGGCCAATCCGCCCAAGGTCACCTATTATGGCGGCGGCAATCTCAGCGTGACCGCCGGCGGCAACCTCCTGAGCAGCGATTTCCTGGTTGGCCGTGGTGCGGGCCTGATCCGGGTGGGCGGCTCGGTCCAGGCCACCGCCAGCAATCCGTTGAACAATAGCCTTCCGACTGTCGGAGTTACGCTCGCTGGGAACTCCATCGCCGGCACCTACGCGCTGCCCTTGCTGCTGGCGGTGCAGGACGGCTTCATCAGTTTGGCCGCGCGCGGTTCGGTGACGCTCGGCAACGTTTACGATCCCGCCGCGTTGCCGGTCAATCTCGGGATACAGGCCGACCCCGGGCGATATCTGCCTGGCGCTGACTTAAGTCAGACCAACGCCGCTTGGAGCAACCTCTTTACCAGCTATGGTCCGAACAGCGGCGTTTCGCTGACGAGTCTCACCGGCGACGTGACCGGCTCGACTGTGTCAGTGAACTCGATCCCGGGACTTTTTGTGCACAATGCCGGCGGGGTTTTTGTCGGCGGGCAGGCAAACCCTACAACAGTCGGCTTGCTGCTTCCCGCAACGTTCGACCTGACGGCACTCAACGGAAATCTGACCCTCAGCAAAACCGACGTGAGCAACCTGGTGCCGAGCAACACCGGCACTGTCAACCTTGTCGCAGCCGGCTCCATCAACCTCGGGGCAGGTCTTTCGATGCCAGATCTCGATCCCACCATCACGCGATATATCGGCTCAAATGACAACACCATCACCTTAGCCGGTAACTCCATCAACCCGCTTGGGCTGCCGTGGCCCACGCTGAGCCAGGCGCTGCATGCGAACGATCCCGTGCCGGCCGTCATCGCGGCTGGCAAGGATATCCTTGGCGTCAATCCCGACAGCAATTTGGCCGCCAGCGTGACCCTGATCAAGCCGGCGCGGATCGAAGCGGGCCATAACATCTACGCGGGGCTAGCCCCGGGCGGCGGCGTTTCGACGACCAGCAACGGCACGCCGGTGGCCACCAACAGCTTTAGTTTCCAGGGCCAGAACAACAACGCGACCGACATCACCAGCATCGTCGCCGGCAACGATCTGGTCGGTGGCTCCTATCTTCTCTACGGCCCCGGCACCTTCGTGCTGCAGGCCGGGCATGATCTGGGTCCGTTCTCGCCATCCGACACGTCGACGCGCGGCATCGCGACGATCGGCAACGGCAGCGCGGTCGGCGGCGCATTCGCTGTGACCAATCCTCTCAAGCCGTATTTGCCGTCCAAGGGAGCCGAGCTCGATCTGTTGTTCGGCGTGAAGCCCGGCATCAATTATGCTGCGGCGATCGCCGATTATGTCGATCCGGCGCAGGCCGGCACCGGCGGCATCGACTTCCTCACCGATATCGCCGCAGTCCTCGGCCAGCCGCGGGATCAGGCCTGGGCCACCTTCCAGGGCCTGCCGCAGGCGCGGCAGCAACTTCTCGTCAACCGCTCCTTCCTCGATTTCCTGATCCAGGTGGGCAAGGACTACAAGAATCCGTCGAGTCCTTACTTCGGCCAGTACGCGCGCGCCTATGCGGCGATCTCCACCCTGTTCCCGGCCGGCTACGGCTACACCGACGACAGCCTGAGCGTCGCCGGCAAGGCCGCGCCGAAGATCGCCACCGGCAGGTTCAATGTCGCCGCCTCCGTGCTGGAGAGTCAGATGGGCGGCGACATCAACATCCTCGGACCGGGCGGTGGCATCACGGTCGGCCATTCCTCGCTCGATACGTTGAGCCCGAGCCAGGAAGGCATTCTGACCCTCGGCGGCGGCGTCATCCGTGCCTTTGCCAACGACTCGATCCTGGTCAACCAGAGCCGCATCATGACCCAGCAGGGTGGTGATATCGGCCTGTTCACCGCCAATGGCGACATCAGCGCCGGCGCGGGACCGAAGACTTATGTCTCGAGCCCTGCGCTCAGCGAGATCTGCACCATCGGCGGCTATTGCTACATCAATCCGCAAGGGCTGGTCACCGGCGCCGGCATCGCTGCGTTGGTCACGCTGCCCGGACAGGATCCGACCAAGAGCAATGTCACCCTGGTCGCGCCGCGCGGCACCATCGATCTCGGCGCGGCGGGTATCCGCGGCAACGACATCACGCTCGTGGCGCTGGTCGTCCTCAACGCATACAACGTGCAGGCCACCGGCACGGTGACGGGACTCGCGTTTACGCCGACGCCGAGCACCACGCTCGCCGCTGTCACCAACAACGCGACCGCTGCGACCCAGCAGTCGGGGCAACCGGCGCCGAACAAGCCCAACGACCAGCCTTCGATCGTGATCGTCGAGGTGCTGGGCTATGGCGGCAGCGGCGGCGACGACGCGACGCCGGCCGGCACCAGCGGCGGTGGCGATAGCCAGAAGCAGAGCAGCGGCGACGACGAGCGCCGCCGCCGCGGGCAGCAGCCTTAGCCCGTCGTTGGTCTCACGGTGAAGGCCCGTGAATGTATGCAACCTCGTCATTGCGAGGAGCGGAGCGACGAAGCAATCCATGGTTCCGCGCGTGTGGACGGATGGATTGCTTCGCGGAGCCTGTCATCCGGCGGCGCTTCGCGCCGACCGGGTGAATCGCAATGACGTGGATAGAGCTGCGCGCTTCGACCGCACGGTTCGATGCGTCCTTGCACCGCTCCGTGAGGTCTTATGATGTCATCTCAGTCGATCGCGCCCACGCCATCAGTCCCAGTTGCCGAAACCGACCGGCTGAGCGCTCTGCTTGCAGCCGAACGTCTCACCGCCGTGGTCGATATCGGCGCAAACCCGATCGACGTTCCACCCTATGTGCCGCTGCTGCAGAAGCGGCTGTGCCGGCTGTTCGGCTTCGAGCCGCAGCGCAGCGCGTTAGCCGAGCTGAACGCCCGCAAGAGCGAGCTTGAGACTTATCTGCCTTACGTCGTCGGCAGCGGCGAGCTGGCCCGCCTTCGCGTCTGTGCCGCGCCCGGGATGACCAGCCTGCTGGAACCCGACCCAATCATGCTGAAGCACTTCCAGGGCTTCAATGAATGGGCGCGCGTCATCGCCGACAGCAAGATCGCGACGCATCGGCTCGACGAGATCGGCGAGATCGATGCGATGGATTATCTCAAGATCGACGTGCAGGGCTCGGAGCTCGCGATCTTCCAGAACGGGCGGCGGCGGCTCGCGGAGGCGGTCGTGATCCAGACCGAGGTCTCGTTTCTGCCGCTGTACAAGAAGCAGCCGGTGTTCGGTGAGATTGACCTCGAGCTGCGCAGCCAGGGCTTCATTCCCCATGCCCTGCTCGGGATCAACAAGCGCATGATCTGGCCGATGCGCGGCGTCAATCCCTATGAGGCATTCAACCAGCTGCTCGAGGCCGACGCCGTCTATGTCCGCGATTTCACCAAGGCCGAGGCGATGAGCGCCGAGCAGCTCAGGCATCTCGCCCTCGTCGCCCACCATTGCTACGGCTCCTACGATCTGGCGGCCATCTGCATCCAGCATTTGCTCAACCGCGATGCGATCGTGCCCCAGGCCGGAAGCCGCTATTTCGAGCTCGCTGCCGCGCACCGCGCCGCCGCCAAAGTCGGCTGAGACGTCAACAGAACAGCCGGGCCTCGATCGAGCGCCCGGCTGCTGATGTCTTCGCGTGAGATCGTGATCCGGATCGCTCCGGATCACGAACTGATGTTGGCGTTAGTTCGCGCCGCCGGTGACGCCGGTGCAGCCGTCGGTCTCCGTGCCCGACGTGCTGTAGGCCGCGATCGCGCTCGGCAGGCCGCCGGCCGCGCTCGATGTCAGGTAGGCGTTCAGGATGTTGGTGGCCCACACGCCGTCGAGTTCGTGGAAGCCGTTGTTGCGGATGACCCGGGCGACATTCGGATCATAGCCGGGATTGTCGGAATTCGATGTCGCCGGATTGTAGTTCGGCAGCCCGGTGACCGATCCGCCGAAGTACCAAGCGAGCCAGTTCTTCACGGCAGGCACCCGCGTCCCGGCCGTGTCGGCGTAGCAGCTGTACACGTTGAGGAAGCTCGCGCCGGTGATCGGATAGTCGGCCTGCGACTGCATCGGGATGCCGATGACGGACAGGCCGTCATAGGTCACGCCACCGATGACGGTGCCGGCGGGATAGACCTGGGCATACAGGTTCCAGGCATCATAGCTGCTGTTGATGTCCGGTGCCGTCAGGTTGGAGAACGCCAGCTGGGCATTGTTCGGCGTCGGCGGGACGAAGTTTTGCGCCTTGCCGTTGCTGCCGACCTGGCCCGGATGATAGACGCCGAGCAGGCGCTGCCGTTCGTTCTGGACGCTGGCCGACAGCGGCGCCGCCGCGGAGATCGTGGTGCCGGCGATTTCCTCGGTCACGGTCTGCGCATAGGGCTGGGTGAAGTCGGCGCTGAGATAGCCGATCCGGCCGGCGAAGCGCGGGTCCGTGCCGATCTTCAGCGCTTCGTGGTTGCTGCCCGATGCGCTGATCCAGTGCGGATCCGGACGTTCCTCGTCGTCATCCACGTCGTAGGGGTCGCTCTGGTCGGAGCTCTTCACCGCCCTGATGTTGTCGAGCAGGCGGGAGAATTTGCCCGACGGCAGGTTCGCCGTGGTGCTGCCGCCGGCGCCGACACCGGTGAAGATCTTCTTGTAATTGTAGGTGCCGGTCGGGTCGAGCAGCGGGCAGAGGTTGGCGAGGTAGTTGGTGAGGATGAAGCTCGCGCCGGCATCATCCGCACGATAGACCACCTTGATCGGCAGCCGGCCGCTGGTATAGGCGACCGGGGTCAGCGAACCGTTGGTGTTGGCGTCGTAGAAGTGCTGGAATTGCTGCACGCCGTTGGCGTCGAGCGCGGGGATCAGCGTCGAGGTGTCGTGCCAGTCCGTCACGGTCGCCGAGAAGATCGCGCAGAGCTGGGCGGCAGAGAGCTGGATCGCGCCGCCGGCCTGGTTGTTCGGCGACAGCGCCGACTGGTTGGTCCAGGTCACGCCCGAGGCGGAGTTCGAGGTGTTGATCGCAATCGCAACCGGGACCTCCATAGCCGGCACCTGGATCGGCGCGCCGACGGCCGACGGGTTGAAGCTGGCGGCCGAACTGCTCAGGGCGCCGATCAGCAGCGTGTTCTGCCAATTGGTCGACGGGACTAAATTGCCGAACGAGATGGTGGTCAGGCTTGCAATCGTGCTGGCGAGCGGCGCGTCGCTGGCGGCGAAGTCGAGCCGCGGATAGGGATAGCTCTTGAAGGCCGAATTGGCGGTGTCGCGGAACGGCGGCTTGGCCGAAGGCTTGCGCACCACGGCCGGCGCGGAGGCCGGGCTGCCGCGGAACAGTTGCCGCGCATCGTCGGCGATGTAGGCGCGCTGGCCGTTGCCGGAGCCGACGGCGGCGAACAATCCCTCGACTGAGGTCGAGACGAGGGTGCAGCTGGTCGGCAGCAGGTTCGGGCTCGGCGCTGCGGTCGAGAAGCTCGGCGAGAATGCCTGGCCGTCATTGGCGAGCGTCGCGCCTGCATAGCAGTCGAAGATCTGCCGCAGCGCCAGCGACGACAGCGTGCTGCCGCCGCCGTAGATGCCGGTTTGGGCCGCAGCCGGTTGCTGGGCTCCGATCACGGCGGCGGCCGACAACACGACCAGCGAGGTCGTGCCCAGCACGCGTTCGGCGAACGATTTCGTCTTCATGATAACCTTCCCTGTTTTTGTTGCGTGACACAGCAGCGCCGCGCGACCGCCTGACGGCCTCGTGAAGTCCGGAACGTCTTGTTCGATGGCTGTAGAATGGGACGGCGATGAAGAAGACCTTGCAGGAACGTCTCAAGACAATCGAAGCTGTTCGCCGCGCAAGGCGGACAGCCCTGCGCGTCGTTGTCGGCATCGGCGCCGATGTGGCTCACACCCCTTAGACAATCTGAATTGGTGCGACGCGCAGAGGCTGGTGGTGATTTTTCGGGCGGGGTGAGTTCTGAAGGGAAGCGCTTCAGCTCCTTCAGGGGCGTCACCGGATCGATGCGCGGGCGTCACGATCCGGATTCAAGGGTGCGGGATCGCGAGGGCTCGATCAGCAGCAATTCGGCTACGCTCGCACGCTGCGCGGCTGGTTTCGACGGCGTGTCGACAACGAAACGGACGCCTCGTTCGAGGCGCCCGTGCCCCATGCTGCCTTAACGTTACGCAATCGGGATTGCATGCCGTGCAACGTGCGCTGGGCTACTTGGCGCCGCCACTGGCTCCATTGGCTACGTTCAAGCAGCCGTTCGTCTGGGTAGTGAACGCCCTGCTGATGGCGGTCGTCTGCGTGCCCCAGTACTGGTTCTTGATGTTCTGCACATACCTAATCGGCACCTTTTGGAAGCCGGCATTTTGGATCAACGGAGCGACGTCGGGATCGTAGTTGGGGTCCGTCCTATCGGCGCCGGCGAAATACCAGGTTAGGAAGTTGACCAGGTTGGTCACGCGGTCGGGATCGCTCTGGACGTTGTAGCAGCTATACAAGTTGAGGAAGGTCGTGCCGCTGAGCGGATAGGCGTTCAGCTTGTTGGTGAGCGGCAGCACCGGTAGGCCGGAGACGTTTACGCCAAACTGCGAGTAGAAATAAGCGGAGCCGGAAGGGATCACGTTGGCGTAGATGTTGTAGTCGTTCCAGGTCCAGGTCGTGGAGGGCGTCTGGAGCCTAACGTCAGCCCACGCGGCGGCGGCGGCGTCCGGCGTTGGTGCGATGAACGTCAGGGACGTCGATCCCCCGTTGTTCGGAACATAGGTGCCGGCCCCGCGCAGTTGTTCGTTCTGCAGCGCGGCCGAAAACGGCGCGCCGACATTGCTCAGGCCCGCTCCCGACACCTGGGTGGTGTAAGGCCTGGTCAGATTGGCGCCGACATATCCGATGCGGCCCGCCCCTCCAACTCCATCGCTGATCGTGGCGGCCGCGCCGCCGCTTCCTATTGCGGAAATCCATGCGTTTGTGGTCACTGTCGTGGTTGTTGACCATGGACCAGGGCCGCGGATAGCATCGATACGCGTGATCAGATTGGTGAAGGACGTGCTCGGCAGGGTCGTGGTGTTGAAGATCGATTTGTAGCCATAGAGTCCGCTCGGAGTATCAAGCAGCGGGCAGACCGCCTTGAGATAGTTGGTCAGGATGAAAGTCTCGCCGCTTTCGTCGCCGTTGTACACCACCCGGATTGGGAGGGACGAAACCGAGTATGCCTGCGCCGTGCCCGAGCTGTTGAGGTTCGTGTAGTCAAAAGCGGCGAGCTGCTGCGTGCCGGTCTTGTCGAGGTACGGGAGATAGTTGGGAGTCGTGCTGTTCCAGTCGGTCACGAGGCCGGTGAAGATCGCGCACATCTGCGCGGTAGAGAGCTGGATGGCGGCGCCCTGGCTGGCCTGGGTCGCGGGCAGCGTGCCCGTGCCAGCGACCGCCGAATTCACCGTCATCGTGCTGGTGTTGACTGCGATCGCGACATTGACCTCGAACGCCGGGATCTGGATCGGATTGCCGTAGACCGTGGTGTTGTAGGCGACCGATGCGGTCGAGGTGCTGTTCATTGTGATCTGGGTCAGCGCGCCGCCGGTGGTGGTCCAACTCTGGGTCGGGTTGAAGCTGATGAACGACGTCGTCAGCGTCGTGGGCGCACCAACCATAGCCAGCGGCGCTTCCGACAGGCCGATATCGATACGTGGATAGGGATAACTGCCGAACGTCGTCGCTGGAGCTCCCGGATTGGCCAGGTCGATCATCGGCGGTTGGCTCGCCGGTAGCGGCGTGTTGATCGGAAAGTTGGCCGATGCGTTCGGCATGAGCCTCCTACTGTACCATTGCTGCGGGGTGTTGGTGATGAAGCCGCGCATGCCGTTCCCGCTGCCGACACCGGCAACCATGCCCTGAACCGGCACACTCACCAGCGTACAGGTGGTCGGCAACAGGCCCCGTCCCGGGAAGCCGGCGTCGAATGCGAGGCCGTCGGGGTAGGTGGTGCCGGAGCCGACGATGCTGCCCATGTAGC
This sequence comes from Bradyrhizobium sp. INPA03-11B, assembly GCF_040446015.1. NCBI lineage: Bacteria > Pseudomonadati > Pseudomonadota > Alphaproteobacteria > Hyphomicrobiales > Nitrobacteraceae > Bradyrhizobium > Bradyrhizobium sp. INPA03-11B. The sequence goes on along the minus strand of NZ_JASGSR010000004.1, from coordinate 51,731 downwards.
AGTCGAAGACCTGCCGGAAGGCAAGCGCTGCGAGAGTGCTGCCGCCGGCGTAGATGCCGCTGGTGGCGGTGGAGGCCTGTGCATTGGCAGGCCTCGCGCCGGACAACGCAAAAAGAGTCGCCGCCGACAGCGCCAGCATCGATGTCGTACCGCGCAGATGGCCCAGAAGTGTTTGCTTCTTCATCGTTGTGCTCCGGTTTGTTGGCCATGCGCGTGTCGTTTGGGTGTTCGTGCATACACGCACAGCTTGCATCTTTAAGACATCTCTAGGCGAAGCGAAGCGCAGCTCTTGGCGGCGTTTTTTTGCGAACGCATGTGCTTTCGGATGAAACAGCTCTGGTGCTATTGCCCGTTGCCGCAATTGATCCCAACCCGCCGCTGTTCAACGCGCGTGCGAGACTGTAATGAGGGCGCGGGCTGCGTGCGTCGGGGGGGCGCCGGCGGCCTGCGGTCGCTTGTCACCAGGCGATCGCTCTCACGAAATAACGATGGATTTGACGTGGCGAATACCAAGAAGGCCCGCGCTGCTGCTGGCGCGACGAAGAACAGCAAGGGATTGGCGCGTTCCGGGATCTCATCTTCCTCGCCCCTCGGCATGTTGGCGCTGCATCTCCTCGAGCAATGGAAGACATCCGGCCGCGACGGCATCGTTTTCCTTGCCGAGAGCGAGAACAGGGCCGAGCGCCTCGGCAGCGTGCTGCATTCGCTCGATCCGTCGCTCGAGGTGCTGGTGTTCCCGCGGCTGAATACCTTGCCGTTCGACGGGCTGGAGCCGTCGCGCGAGATCGCCGGCCGGCGCAGTTCGGTGTTGCGGCGTCTGGCGAAGAGCAAGAGGCCCGTCTTCCTGGTGTCGACGGCCGAGGCGGTCATGGAGCGGTTGCCGTTGCCCGTGAGCTGGGGCCGCCTCAGCATCAGCCTGAAGGTGGGGGCGCGCTATTCCGAGCAGGATCTCAAGGTTCGTCTGGAAGCTCTCGGATACGATCTCGACGAAGAGGCGGATTATCCTGGAAGCGTTCTGTTCCACGGCATGACGTTCGAAGTGTTTCCGGCCGGCGCCCTGGGGCCGTTCAGGATCGAGCATTCCGGCGGCGTGATCGGCAGAATCGCAGGCGTCGATCCCGACGAGCACGATGTCGTCTTCGACACGCAGGAGCTGCTGATCGATCCGATGTCCGAACGGATCGCGCTGGGAGGCAAAAGGGCGCAGCGCGCGGTGCTGCCGGACTATTGTGAGCGCGCGCGCTGGATCGCGGACGCGGGCGTGTCTGTTCACGCCGACAGCTGGTTGAGCACGATCAAGGAGGCGGCCGGCCGCCGCGAGACCGAGCGCGAGTATTTTGCGCCCGCTGACTGGAAGAGGCTGACCAAACGCATGAGCGTGTTGCCGCGAAAGGCGGCGTTCATCCCGACACCTGATTTCTCGAAGGTCACCTCGTCGCGCAAAGCGCTCCGCGCCTTTGTCGCCGACACGGAACGCGCCGGATCGCGGCTGCTGCTCGTTGCAGCAGTGGAGGACGACCTGCGCACGATGGAGCGCATGGGCGGGATCAAGGCGGAGCGCTTCACCGATTGGAGCGAGGCGGCGAAGGGGCGGGGCGGCGAAGCCGCGCTCTTGGCAGACTTCGACACCGGCTTCATCGATTCAGGCCGCAAGCCGCTTGTCGTCGTGACGGCGACCGACGTGCTCGGCAGCCGGGCCCATCATCCGCAGCCGATGGCCAGAGCCTGGAGTGCGGCGTTCGATCATCCCGACGTGCCGGAGCGGGGCGCGGTCGTCGTTCATCTGCAGCGCGGTCTCGCCGAGCTCGACGGCTTGCAGACCCTCGACATGGGGAAGGGATCGTCGCGTGAGATGATCAGGCTGGCATTCGCCGGCGACGATGCCGTGCTGGTTCCGCCCGCCGACCTTGCACTGATCTGGCCCTATGCGGCTGAACTCGGCAGGCTGACATTGGACAGGGCGGACGGCAGCACATGGTGGGCGCGACGGACCAAGGCGGAGCAGGAAATCCAGATCGCCGCCAAGGCGCTTGCCAAACACATCGCGCAGCGGCGGCGCCGGCGCGCGCCCAAGCTGGTCGCTCCCGGTCCCGCATATGAGCGGTTCGTCGCGCGCTTTCCGTATTTCACGACGGTCGACCAGGCCAAGGCGATCCGGGACGTGCTCGACGATCTCGCGTCGGGTCATCCGATGGACCGGGTCGTCTGCGGCGATGTCGGATTTGGCAAGACCGAGGTCGCCTTGCGCGCGGCGGCCGCCGTTGCGCTATCGGGCAAACAGGTTGCCATCGTTGTGCCGACTACCGTTCTGGCAAGGCAGCACGTCGCGACGTTCCGCAAACGGTTTGCGCCGCTTGGCATCGAGGTGGGAAGCCTGTCGCGCGCGACATCGGCGCAGGAAATGCGGGAGACGAAGGAGAGCCTGCGAAGCGGCAAGATGAAGGTCGTGGTCGGCACGCAGGCGATCGCATCGAAGGACGTCAAATTCGCCAAGCTGAGCCTGGTCATCGTCGACGAAGAGCAGCATTTCGGGGCAGCGGAGAAGGCGAAGCTCTCGGGTCTGGCGAAGGGTGTCCATACGCTCTGGATGAGCGCCACGCCGATCCCGCGCACGCTTGCGGCAGGTCTTGCGGGATTCAGGGATCTCAGCGTGATCGCATCCCCGCCGGTGCATCGGCTGCCGGTCGTGACGAAGATCGCGCCGCTGTCGGACGCTGCGATTGCCGCGGCATTGCTGCGCGAGCAGCGGCGTCACGGGCAGAGCTTCCTGATCTGTCCGCGCATCCAGGATCTCGATCCGCTGCTGGCGCGGGTGCAGGCGGTCGCCCCGGAGCTCCGCATCGTTTGCCTGCACGGCAGGCTGCCCGCCGATGAACTTGACGACCGCATGATGAGCTTCGTCGAAGGCGAGGCGGACGTCCTGTTGGCGACCAACATCGTGGAAAGCGGTCTCGATATTCCGCGGGCGAACACCATCGTGGTCTGCTGGCCGGAAAAGTTCGGTCTGGCACAGCTTCACCAGTTGAGGGGACGGGTGGGGCGCGGTGGAACGCGCGCCTTCGCGTACATGCTGACCGAAACGAGCTCGGAGCAATCCGGCAAGCGACTGGCCGTTCTGGAGGAGTTTAGCAGACCGGGCGCAGGCTTTGCGATCAGCGAGCGTGATCTGGACCTCAGAGGTGCCGGAGACCTGTTGTCCGAGCGGCAATCCGGCCACGTGCAGGTGTTCGGACCGGTGCTCTATAGCCACCTTCTGAAGCAGGCTTCGGAGAAGACCAACGATCGGTCCGCCGATCTGTGGGTGCCGGACCTCAATCTTCCGCTCGCGGATCTCTTGCCAAGGAGTTACGTGCAGTCGGAATCGATGCGCCTTGAAATTTATGGCCGCGTCGCCAGGTGCCGGAATGAAGACGATCTGGAAGATCTGGAAGAGGAGACCTCGCGCCGTTTCGGCAGGCTGCCGCCGGCGGGTCGGGATTTCTTCGCGGCGGCAAGGCTCAGGATCGATTGCAAGCGGCGAGGCATCGTGAGGCTCGATGTCGGGCCGGAGGCGGTCGCGGCGACGTTCCTCCCGGGGAGGCTGCCGAAATCCAGAGCACGATCGCTCCAGCGCGACGGCGATCGCGTCTTTTACTCAGACAGGACACACGAGCCGCCGTTCGAGCGGATCAACGACCTGCTGGATATTTTGGACGAGTGAGTGTGACGTCACTCTTGGCTACGCCTTCGTGGGCTGCGTCACGCGCGCGCTGCTCACGGCGCTTGACCCGCTCTCGTCAGGCACGAGTCTTGTGACTGCATCCGACTGCATGGCGCCGTGTGACTGCGTCACGCGCGCAGTGGAGATATTTCATCGCACGCCTGCTGCGGAGAACAAATCGACTGATCCGGTGCACTGACATCGCCGTGACATGTAGTGCCGGTACTGCAGACATGAAGCGGTCCGTCCGCCGTCCTTCGGCCTGCTCCGAGCCATCGGAAAGCCCCCTTCCAGGCCCGACTCGACGGTATCTGGGGCGGGCTATGTCGTTCAGATACCGGTATTTTTGGGCCGAAATATCGTGCCCGGAGCCGGAATCAGTGCCGCCAAAGCGGGCTCCGATTTTCGCTTTCTCCGTACGACTACTCGTTTTGCACACCGTTCCGCCCGGTGTTGCCCAAAGTTATGCCCTCCGGCGGTATCTTAAATATTCTCATTATATTTCAATATTTTGCATGGGCGCCGCCGTTCAAATGCCCGTGATATTTGTGCAACATTTGCCCGAAAACAGCCGCAACTCCTGCCGAGACGAGCGGTCTTTTGTTGCGTGATCGGGGGCCTTCTGTCTCATATGGAACTGCGACGGAGGGGGGCATCCCGAGGTCGTCCCGTTCTAGGTGGTTCGCTTAAGTCCCTCGCGTTCATGCGGGTGTGTCCGAAGGCGCGAAGCGACTAAGCGGGGATTTAAGGGACAAAGGGAACCAACCTGAGGGTGTTTTACCCGGCGGAACCGGAACCTTCCCTGAGATAGAGCAACTTGGAGGTTTAACATGAAGATGGTTAAGAGCCTTATCCTCGGCTCGGCGGCGGCTCTCGTCGCGGTCGGCGGAGCTCAGGCGGCCGATCTTCCCGTCAAGGCCAAAGCGGTCGAGTACGTGAAGGTTTGCTCCCTGTATGGTCCCGGCTTCTACTACATCCCGGGCACCGATACCTGTATCAAGCTGGGCGGCTACCTGCGCGCCGACGTCGTCGTGAACTCGAACTCGGATCACACCGGCAACACCTCGGGTGCCGGCGGTGCGAACAACCGGTTCACCAACGGCTACACTTGGCGCTCTCGTGAAGACCTGAACATCGATACGCGTACGGCGACCGAATACGGTGTCGTCCGTACCTTCTTCGATGCGACCTTCTCGTGGACGTCGGACACCTACGCTGGCAACGGCGCGGCGCCCGGCTCGACCATTTACTCGGCCATCGGTGGTGGCGGCACGGTTTCCCCGGCCAGCGCACCGAACAACGCCAACTCCGGTGCGGTTGCGGGCGGTACGGTCGGCGTCTACTACGCCTTCATCCAGTTCGCCGGCTTCACCATGGGTAAGGCAGTCTCGCAGTTCTCGGCTCCGTGGGCCAACTATCCGGGCAACAACTTCGACGGTCTCGTCGGCGGCGGCGGTACCATCACTGGCGTGAACCAGTTCACCTACACCGCTCAGTTCGGCAACGGCGTGTCGCTGTCTCTGTCGGCTCAGGATCAGACGGCCTACTATCAGGCTGGCGTGAACAACATCCTCGCGGGTGGCGCTTACGGCACCAGCGATTACGCTGGCACGATTGCTCCGGACCTCGTCGCGATGCTGCGCGTCGACCAGGCTTGGGGTCTGTTCCAGGCGTCGTTCGCGGCGCATGACAACCACGCGGCCTACTACGGCGGCACTGAGTTGACCGGTCATCCGGACGACAAGTGGGGCTGGGCTGGTCAGTTGGCCTTGTCGATCAAGAACATTCCGACCGGACCTGGCGACACCATCAACGTGCAGGGCGTCTACACCAACGGTGCGACGCGCTACAACATCCAGGACCTCGCTGGTTCGGCTGGTGCGAACACCATCTATGGTGGAACTGGTCTGCCGGGCGCCTACCAGAGCATTGGTATCGGCGTTGCTCCTGACAGCGTGTTCGGTGCTATCGGTGGCGTGAACACTGGGCAGCAGCTGGTCACCACCTGGGGCTTCCGCGGTGCATACGTGCACAACTGGAGCCCCTACTGGAACACCTCGATCTACGGTGCTTATGCCGGTATCACCTACAACGATACGGCTAAGACCCTGCTCTGCGGCGTCGGCGGCGTGGGCGGTTCGGTTCGGACCACCCTCAATGCTCTGGGCGGCGCGATCACCACCTGCAACCCCGACTACAATATCGCGCAGATTGGTACCCAGACCCAGTGGACCCCGGTCAAGAACCTGACCTTCACGGCAGACCTGACCTACACCCATCTGGATCAGAAGTATGCTGGTACGGTGTCGGCGCCCAGCGCCGCGATCGGCAAGCCTGCTGCTCTCTACGAGCTGAAGGACCAGAATACTGTGACCCTGCTGCTCCGCGCTCAGCGCAACTGGTAATACCGGTTGATCTGATAGCCAACTAACAGAGCCCCCGGTGGAAACGCCGGGGGTTTTGCTTTGTTCAGGCAATGCGGCAGCTCTCACAAGAGCGCCATTTTTTCGTACGATGTCATATTTGGTTCATTAATGAGTACCAAGCACCGATGGATCGTTTTGGCGACCGATGACGGTAGCTCAACAAATAATTCGGCTCATTCGCGAACAGCCGGGTCTGACCGAACGCCAGATTGCCGAGCGCATCTTCGGCGACGGAGGTTCCATACAGCGCGTCAATCCAACGTGCCGAAAGTTGGTGGCAGCGGGCTGGCTGGAGCGACGTGGTCGCGGATGGGCGGCGGACCCGTTCACGTATCACGCCGCGAGGCCCAACCTCTGAACCAAGATTGAGATTGATTCGATTGTTTCGGGCAGCCCGCGTGGTCTATCTTTAATGAACCCCCGGCGCCGAAACGCCGGGGGTTTTGCCTTGTGCGGGCGGCTCGCGTGCGTCACGCGGCGAGCATGTCGCGCACCATCGGCACCACCTTGGTGCCGTAGAGCTCGATGCTCTTCATCAGCTTCTCATGCGGCAGCGGGCCCGCCGAATATTTCAGCTGGAAGCGCGCGGCGCCGAGCGCCTTCACGGTCGCCGCGATCTTGCGGGCGACGGTTTCCGGCGCGCCGACATAGAGCGAGCCGTGCTCGGCCTCGGCGACGAACTCATCGCGGCTCATCGGCGGCCAGCCGCGCTCCTTGCCGATCCGGTCGCGCATGACCTTGTAGTCCGGCCACAGTTCTTCGCGGGCTTGCACGTCGGTCTCGGCAACGTAGCCCGGCGAATGCACGCCGATCGGTTGCGGCGTCCGGCCGAACTGCTGATAGGCGCGCTGGTGCAGATCGACATAGGGCGCAAAGCGCTTGGGATCGCCGCCGATGATGGCGAGCATCAGCGGCAAGTCGTAATGCGCCGCCCGCACCACCGATTCGGGGCTGCCGCCGACGCCGATCCAGGTCTTCAGCCGACCGTGCTCGACCGCCGGATAGACCGACTGGCCCTTGAGGGGCGGCCGCAGCTTGCCCTCCCAGGTCACCGGCTCCTGCTTCAAGAGCTCGGTGAACAGGTCGAGCTTCTCCTCGAACAACTCGTTGTATTGCCTGAGGTCGAAGCCGAACAGCGGGAACGACTCGGTGAACGAGCCGCGGCCGAGGATCACCTCGGCGCGGCCGTTCGAGACCGCATCAACGGTGGCGAAGCGCTGGAAGACCCGGATCGGATCGTCCGAACTCAGCACGGTCACCGCCGAGCCGAGGCGGATGGTGTTGGTACGTGCAGCAATGGCAGCCAGCACGGTCTCTGGGGTGGAGATCGCAAAGTCGGCCCGGTGGTGCTCGCCGAGCCCGATGAAATCAATCCCGAGCTGATCGGCCAGCACCGCCTCGTCGACGACGTTGCGGATCACCTGGGCGTGGGGCAGCGGCGCGCCGGCGGCGTTCTTGGTGACGTCGCCGAACGTATCGAGCCCGAATTCGAGAGAGGTCGTCATCACATAGTCCAGTTGTCGGCGTGGCGGAGCATCCGCCACGGGCCACCCATCGCACGCAGGCCGAGAGGTCGTGTTGCTGAGATGTCCGCAAGCCTGCGCTGTGGAGCCTTCGGTTGGAGATGGGGTGGAGGTATTGCCTGTTCGCGGCCCGACAAGGTCAGGCCGCGAAACGCAGCGTTTCCAACCCCGCGAGCCGGCAGCCGACCGGCTGCGGCCAGCGGCGATCAGCCCGGGATGACCAGGAATCCGGCGCGCGGGAAATGCACCACGACCTCGCCGACGCGCTCGTCGGACCGGCGGATCGCGATGTGCTGCGCCGACAGCGAGACGATCTCGCCGCGGACCGGGATCTTGCCGTAGTCATCCGGCATCACGCTGACGATGTCGCCGGGCTTGCGACCGTTCGGATCCGCGGGATCGCCGAACACCGGCGACTCCGGCTGCGCCTTCGCCGCGATCTCGAGCGCGTCGGTTGACGACATCTCGCTGCGCGTGCCGTGGCCGATGGCGCGGATGCGCTCCTCCCACGCCGCGGTGCGTGGAAAAGGCTTCATCATTTCGTCGATCGTGGCGAGGCTCTGCCGTGCGTACCACACGTTCATATAGGCGCTGACATCGGCGAGGCTGAACTCGCCAAACAGCCACGGCCGGTTGTCACCTAGTTGCGCCTCGATCCAGTCGGCATTGGCGCGGAATTGGTTGCGCATCTGCGGCAGCGCCGCGGTCATGGCGGCGATGTCGAACTTGCCGCCGCGCAGCTTCTCGCGATCCGCGATGAAATTCTGCGGCACCTTGTCGCCGATGAAGCCGAACACGAGGTTGACCGTGCTCTGGAAGAACGGCCGGTCGGTCCACATGCCGAGCGCCCACGGCATTCCGGCATTTCCCGCGGGAAACAGCGTCGGCGTCGGATAGCGCCGCTCCAGCTCGCGGATGATGATCTGGGTGTCACAATAGATGTCCGCGCCGATCTGCATCGTCGGGGTGCGGCGATAACCACCGGTCATCGGCATCAGGTCCGGCCGCGGCATGATCCGGGAAATCCGCACCGAGTTCCAGGTCAGCTTCTTGAATCCGTAGATGATGCGGATCTTCTCGGAGAACGGCGACTGATCGAAATGATGCAGGATCGGCGTGGGCTGCGACATGGCCTTCTCCCGGGACAAGTTGCGATCTCGACGGACCTTGTCGCATAGCCTGACAAGATTTGCGCCGATCGCAATCGATTTTCCCGGGCGATGGCGCGCCGCCCTGGGCGCTCAGAACTGCTCCGCCCACGGCCGCAGGTCGAGCTCCAGCGTCCAGGCGCTGCGATGCTGGTGATGCAGCACCCAATAGGCCTCGGCAATCGCCGCGATGTTGAGCAGGCCATCCGGCCCGCGCTCATCCTTCAACTGCGGGCGCATGCTCAGCAGGCGATCGCCGCCGATGCCGCCGTCAACCACGACATGGCCGACATGAATGCCCTGCGGCCCGAATTCCCGCGCCACGCTCTGCGCCATCGCGCGCAGCGCGGCCTTGGCGGCGGCGAAGGGCGAATAGTTGGCCTTGCCGCGCAGCGAGCCGCTGGCGCCGGTGAACACCAGCGTGCCGCCGCCGCGTGCAAGCAAGGCGGGGATCGCGGCCTGTGCCAGCTGGAAGCCGCCGAGCGCGTGTTCGCGCCAGTGTTCCTCGAAGCGCTGCTCGCTGACCTTGAGGAACGGCGCCGGCCGGTTAGAGCCCGCATTGTGTACGGCCATTGCGAGCGGCGCGAGTTTTTGCGCAGCCTCGACGAAACGGGCGACGTCCGCGGCCGTCGAGGCATCTCCGACGACATGGGTGACCCTGGCGCCATCGGCTGCGAGCTCGGCTGCGGTTGCTGCGAGCTTCTCGGCGTTGCGTCCGGCGATCGCGACGGGATAGCCGCCGGCCGCGAAGCGTCGCGCGATCGCGGCGCCAAGGCCGTTGGATGCGCCGACGCCGGCGATCAGTACGCTGCCCTGCACGGCGCCCGGCTCGAGGGGAGATCGGTCGTTCATGGCTTGCTCCATCAAGCTGCCCGCGGCGCGGGCGCAATCATTCGTCTGAGGCCATCGCGATGATGCGCTCGCGCACCGTGCGCAGGATGACATCGGACCGCTTCGGATCGGTGAGGACGCGCGAGATCGCGAGTGCGCCGACCATCGCGCTGACAGCGACGATCGCGTTGCTGTCGTCATCGTCACCGAGCGTCTCGGCGACCTTGGCGATGAAGGATTCGATGTGCGGCTCCATCACCGCGCGGCATTGCGCGTCGGCGCGGCCGACATCGGAGATCAGCGCGCCGATCGCGCAGCCCAACTTGGGCTGATCGCGATGGGTGCGGCTGAGATAGCTTCGCACCAGTGCGTTGATGCTGACCGGCTTGTCGGGATCGCGCGCAGCGTGCGCCGACGCTTCGCCTGCGATCAGCGCCTGTTCCAGCGCCGCGGCGATCAGGTCGGAACGCGAGGCGAAGTGCCCGTAGAAGCCGCCATGGGTCAGCTTCACCTGCTGCATCAGGCCGCCGATGCTGAGCGCGTCCAGCCCCTTGTCGCGGATCTGCGTCGCGGCCTCGTTCAGGATCCGCTCACGGCTCCTGGCCTTGTCGGCCTGGGAATGGCCCATTTCACAGTGCCCCTGTTTGACTCTCGTTCTGGATTATGACCATCATGCATCTGGATGACAACCATCATCCAGAAAATATTCAGTCACAAAACAGGGAGGAACAGATGTCCGGCAGCGCGAGCGAAGGGCGGGTCCGCCACGAGCGGCATGACCGCATCCTGAAGATCATCATCGACAATCCCGCCAAGAAGAACGCCTTTAGCCCGGAGATGATGACTGAGCTATCCGACGCGCTGACGCTGCTCGACAATGATGACGGCCTCTGGGTCGGCGTGCTCTGCGCCGCCGGCGGCAGCTTCACCGCGGGTCTCGACATGCCGAAATTCTTCGGTCCGACGGCGAGCCGCAAGCCGCTGCCGGAGGGCAACGTCGATCCCTTTGGATTGTCGAAGCGGTGCCGGAAGCCGATCGTCACCGCGGTGCAGGGCATCGTGTTCACCGTCGGCATCGAGATGATGCTGGCCGGCGATATCGTCGTCGCCGCAGACGACAGCCGCTTCTGCCAGATGGAGGCCAGGCGTGGCATCGCGCCGCTCGCCGGCGCGCATTTCCGCTATATCAGCCGCGCCGGGTGGGGCGATGCGATGTATCACCTGCTTCTGTGCGACGAGTTCTCCGCGGCGGAAGCGCATCGGATCGGTCTCGTGCAGGAGGTCGTGCCGGCCGGTCAGCAGATTGAGCGAGCGATGGCGCTTGCCGAGATCATTGCGCGCAATGCGCCGCTCGGAATCCAGGTGACGAAAGAGGCGGGCCGCAAGTTCATCGAAGCCGGCGAGCAGGCGGCAATCGCAATCGTCCCGCAGATCCGCGAGCGCGTGCTCAACACCGCAGATGCTGCCGAAGGCATCAAGTCGTTCGTGGAGCGCCGCGCCGCCGTGTTCCAGGGGCGCTAGCGCCGGGACGCGAGTCCCAGGACGCAAGTTGCGTTCGCGATACGTACCCGGAGAAGCTGTGACAATGATGTCGCAGCTTCTTGATTTCGATCACGACAATGTTGCAGCGACTCTTGTCGAGATTCGTCGAATCAGGGAGACTCCAGTCATTCATTAAATTTCATTTCGTCCTGGCTCTCACTCAAGCGTCCGGTATGGAATCCCATGACAAACGCACGAGTAATTGTTGTCGGAAACAACAAGGGCGGCTCTGGCAAGTCGACGATTGCCATGCACGTCGCCATCGCGCTGATCAAGGCGGGTCAGCGTGTCGCCACCATCGATCTCGACAATAAGCAGAAGTCGCTGACGCATTACGTCGAGAACCGGCGTGACTGGGCGCGGGAAACCTCGCTGGATCTCGGCGTCCCGGCGCATATGTGCTTCGAGACGGTGAGCGGCAGGAGCAGCGAGGTCGAGACGCTCGGGCGCAGCGCACTCGCCGAGATCGTCGAACGGCTCGGCCGATCGCATGACTTCGTCGTCATCGACTGTCCCGGCCATGACACCTACCTGACAACGTTCACGCATTCGCTGGCTAACACGCTGATCACGCCGCTGAACGACAGCTTCATCGATTTCGACGTGCTCGGCACCGTCGATCCGAACGACTTCAAGGTGACCGGCATCAGCCACTATTCCAAGATGGTGGAGGAGGCGCGGCGCCAGCGCAGCGCAAACGATCAGCCGGCGTTCGAGTGGGTGGTGCTGCGCAACCGTCTCTCCACGCTCGGTTCACGCAACAAGCGCCTGGTCGGCGAGGCCCTCAGCGAGCTGTCGAAGACGCTGAATTTCCGCATGGTCGACGGCCTAGCCGAGCGGGTGATCTTCCGCGAATTCTACCCGCGCGGATTGACAGCGGTCGACGACGTCAATCAGCTCGCACTCGGCGGCCGGCCAACCATGTCGCATGTCACCGCATGGCTTGAGATGGAGCGGTTGATGACCGCGATCATGCTTGGCCATCTGGTGCGCCCGGCAACCTCCTCCGAGGACAGCCGCGACGCGGCATAAGGCTTGAGCGTTACGGGCAATTGCTATTGCCGGCGTTGGCGATGGTCAGGAACGTGATCGTTGCCGGTGCGAAGACGATCGTCCCGGCAGCGGTGGCGTCTCCTGCCAGTGCCGGAATCCGGCCGGATGACTCAAGGGCGAGTGTCCTGCCGTTGAGCTGAACGGTGCGGTCTGCGGGCGTCGTGCCCGCCAACGTGTAGCGTTGCGAGGCGGCTGGCAGCGTCAGCTTGTGGTGTAGCCGCCGATCATTGTTGACGACAAGCAGGGCTATTCCGCCCGGGATGTCGCGCGCGCAATGCGCATAAACATGGAAACCGGGTTGCCCTGAGATGCCGGCATCGAGCACGGTGGTTCCCATCAACCGTCGCCATAGCAGCGCGGCCCAGTAGTTCGGACGCGGCAGATGCGTCCGCTCGTCGAGCAGCCCATAGTCGCTCGCGGCAAGCGTGTTGTGCATCACGACCTGAACACCGGCCTTGGCCAGCCGCCCGAGCTGATCGAGGTAGCGGAACGTATCGGTGAAGGTTGCCGCCCAGCGGTTGCCGCCGCATGCGCTCTCCGCGGTTTCGGTCAGCCAGATCGGCTTGCCCGACGCGAGCCGATCGCGCAGCGCCCGGTAGAAGGCGAGGGTCTTGCCGGTTCGCGCCAGCCAATCGTCCGACAATGCCTGTCTCAGTGTGCGATCGCCGCCGCATCGGGCGGAGAGGGCCCCATAGTGATGATAGGAGACCACGTTGATGCCGGCTGCCGATACCGCGAACCGCGCTCTTGCATCCGCTCCGCTGCCGATCGTGCCTGGGCCGAGGATCGTCACGTCGGGCGCGGTGTCCTTCATGAAGGCGCGGAAAGTCGCAAAATCGCGGCCGTAGGCTCTGGCATCGTAGCGGTCAGGCGCGCCGCCGATCGCAGGCAGGTCAGGCTCGTTCATGAACTCGGCTGCGGCAATCTGGCCGCCGGCCGATCGCGTGAAGGAAAGAAGCAGCTGGGCCTGTTCGGAGGTCCATCGTCCCGCGGCGTCACGCGTGCCGGCGCTGATCGCAAAGGACGTGACGATGGGGGCATCGACGACGTGCGAGAAGTCGATCACATCTCGCCATTGTTGCCGTGTCAGGACGCCGCTGAAGCCGGCCGGCGGTGTGCTTGGCGGCGGGTCGGAATCCGCAAAGAACGTGCTGTTGGCCCAGGTTCCGGCGACGCGAAGGTAGGCCGGTGCGAGGGCGGCGGCCAGCGAGCGTAGCCGGCCATCGCGCAGATCGATCGGTGGGCGCGGTGCGAACCGTTCCGTCGTTGCATCCGCACCGGCGGCCGCATAGGGCCTCCAGAACCGCCCGCCGGTTACCTCGACCATCTCGATGTTGTAGGACTGGAAGCGCGGGTCGATCGTCGCAACGCGCGGCATGGCCGCGACATCGAGCGTCCGCTCCGCCGCGATCGCCTTCGTGCAGACCAAGACGGCAATCGCCGGGATGGCGATGCGTGTGATGCGTCGAAGTGAGCCGGCTCGTTGGTGGTTGCGCACGGGTGCTCGCGTCGATCTGAACTGCTTGTCAATTCAGAATGCCGCTGCCGCCTGCTTGAATCAACGCGGGAGCGGGTCTTGCGGCTCGCTTGCGATGCGATCCCACAGCGCGCGGATCATGTCTTTCATGACCAGCGCGTCCCGCCAGCGGTCGGACAATTCCCTGCCGTCGGGGCCAGTGATGGCATAGGGCGGGGGACCGAGCTCGCACAGGAAGGTCAAGGTCGCGTCGGGCCCGGCGCGCTTGCGCCAGGAGCGGATGCCGTACTCCCACCAGTCGGTGAACAGCGACACCCAACCCTGGTGCTGGGGGAAACCGGGCGAGATCTGCACCTGCTCGCGGCTCGCGATGCGGCCGTGGAGGCCCCAGGCATGGTCGAGGATGCGGTGCATCATCGCGTGGTTGACGTCGTCGACCGGCCAGGCAAATTCGCGGCCGACCAGGTAGTGCGAGAGATCGGCGGTCAGCCGCAGATCTGGAAAGCAATCGAGCAAATCGAGCATGAAGAACAGGTCGGTCGTCATGCGATCGCGATGGGTCTCGACGTGTACGGGAACGCCGGCCTCGGCAGCAAGCCGCCGCCAGCCCTCGAGCAGGGGAATGCAATCGGAAAGCCGGCGCGGCCGAACGTCAGGCTGCAGGTTGACATGATCGGCGCCGAGCCGAGCGACCAGCTCGAGCACCGGTTTCAGGTCGTCGACGCTCTTCGGGTAGCATTGCGCCTGCCAGATCATGCCATGCGCGCCAAGGAAGTCCGTCACCTCGCGCGCGAAGGCAGGATCGATGAAGCGCACACCGGCGCCGTCAAACCCGGCATCGCGGATCATCGCGAGCTGGGTTTGCAGCGGCCATTCATCCTCATCGGCCAGCCGCCGCTCCATCGCCCAGAGCGACTGCAGGACGCGCAGTTGCTGCGCCACCGATCAGGCCCGTGCCGGGATCGCCGTGGGCAGCTCGGCGGGCTCGCTCACGTCAACCGCGATGTCCTCTTGATAGGTCTCCGGCCCGACCCAGATCGCAACCACCGTGCAGGCCGACAGGAACATCGCGTAGCAGGCGACCGGCCACCAGGTGCCGTAAGCCGCCACCAGCGCGGTCGCGACGAACGGCGCGGGACCGCCCGACAGCAGCGAGCCGAGTTCGCGGGCGAAGGCGAAGCCGGCGAAGCGGCGCTGCGGCGGGAACAGTTCGGCGAAGTATGCCGCCTGCGGCCCGAACATCGCTGCGGTCACCACGGCGCGCGCGAGGATGAAGGCGAGTGCGATCATGACCCACTCCTTGGTGCCGACCATCCAGAAGAACGGGAAGGCGAGCGCGACGCCGGCCAGTGCGCCGAACATGTAGACCGGCCGCCGTCCGATTCTATCAGACAAGGCCGCGAAGCCGAGGATCGCAAACAGCTCGACCGTGAAGGCCAGCATCAGCGCGCTGAGCGCCTCCGCTTTCGGCACGCCGAGCGTCGTGATGACGTAGCTCAGGCCAAACACCGGGAAGAAATAGCCGAGCCCGTTCTCGGCCATCCGCGCGCCGAGCACGACGAAGAAGTTGCGCGGGTGCTGCCGCAACGCCTCCATCGCCGGATTGCTCTCGACCTTGCCGCGCGCGACCACCGCCTCGGTATATACCGGCGTCTCGGTGATGCGCATGCGGACGAAGATGCCGACCACGATCAGGAGGAAGCTCGCCAGGAAAGGCAGGCGCCAGCCCCAGTCCATCAGCTGCTCGCGCGGCAGCATCGTCACCAGCGCGAAGGCGCCGGCGGCGAGCAGATTGCCGACGGAAACGCCGAGCGGCGCGAAGCCGCCCCAGAAGCCGCGATGCTTCGGCGGCGCGTTCTCGACGAGGTAGATCACCGCGCCGCCATATTCGGCGCCGGCGCCGAGGCCCTGGACGACGCGCATCGCGACCAGCAGGATCGGCGCCCAGACGCCGATCTGCCCATAGGTCGGTAGCAAGCCGATCGCGGTGGTGCCGATGCCGATCATCAGCAGCGTCGCGACCAGCACCGGCTTGCGGCCATAGCGGTCGCCGAGGATGCCGAACAACAGGCCGCCGAACGGCCGCACCACGAAGCCGACGCCGAAGGTCAGGAACGACAGCAGCGTGCCGACCACCGGATCGCTCTTTGGAAAGAACAGCTCGCCGAACACCAGCGCGGCTGCGGTGCCGTAGAGGAAGAAGTCGTACCATTCGAGCGCGGAGCCGATGCTGGCTGCGAGAATCACACGCAGGCGCGATTGGCTGGCGCCATCTGCCATCTTGGTCATTCGTTTCCCCGTTGTTTTGGTTTTTATGGTTTGAAAGCAGCAATGCCCGCGGCGTGGCCGCGGGCATTGTCAGAGGTTTCAGGCCGCGCGCGTGAAGTAGGATTTCTTCGACGCCGACTGGGTCTCGTAGATCGATCCCTGCCGTTTGGCCGGCGGCAGCGGCATCCGCACCGGCACGTCGGTGAGCCGCGGTGCGACCACCGGCGGACCCGCCAGCAGGCGGCTGTTGAATTCGTCAAAGTCCTTCACGCCCATCAGCGGCCAGGCGTCGCTGGCGGCGACTTCATAGAGCAGCAGGTTGCGCGGCCGGTTCGACGTGTTGGTCGCCGAGCCGTGCAGCGCGCGGACGTGGTGGAACGACATGCTGCCGGCCTTGCCCATGCAGGGCACCGCGCGCTTGATGTCGTCCTGGATCTGGTCCGGATCGATCAGGCCGGCGAAGTGGCCGTCCTCGCCGTGATGATCCCACATCGTGGCGCCGGTGTGCGTGCCCGGCGTCACCAGCATCGGGCCGTTCTCGATATCGCAATCGTCGAGCAGCACGCCGATCGCGAGAATGTCGTCATTGGTGTGCGGATAGAACGCCCAGTCCTGGTGCCACTCGACCGGCGAGCCGTATTGCGCCGACTTCATGTTGAGCTTGGAGCCGTGCAGGCGAAGGCCGGGGCCGATCAGTCTGGTCAGGATCGAGATCACGGCGGGGCTGCGGACAATCTCGTCGAAGATCGGATGCACCTTGTGCGGCGCCTTGATGCGGCGGACCCGCGGGGTCTCCGGCGTATGGCCCGGTTCGAGGTCGTAGACGTCGGTGTGCTCGGTCACGGCGGCTGCGCCGGCCACCAGCTCCGCGAGCACCGTGCGGACTTTGCCGAGGGTCTCCTGGTTGAGCACCTCGGGGACCACGATCACCCCGTCTCGCTTGTAAGCTTGGGCCTGCTCGTCCGAAATCATGCCGTTTCTCCCTATTTGTTTCATGTTAGCGCTAACATGAGGCGATGCTAGCGCTAACATCATGGCTTGGCAACCCGGAATCGTGCAGGGTCGGGCCATGAGCTCCGAACTGACCGAATCCGGGACCGGCCCGACCGATGCCGCACCCACCCTTTCAGAGGTGGCCAAGCGCGCCGGCGTCTCCTCGATCACGGTGAGCCGCGTGGTGCGGATGCCCGACCTGGTCGCCCCCGAGACCCGGGCGCGGGTCGAGCAGGCGATGCGCGACCTCGGCTATATCCCGAACCTCGTGGCAGGCGCGCTGGCGAGCGCGCGGACCAATTCGGTCGGCGTGCTGGTGCCGACCATAGCCAACTCGATCTTTGCCGATACCGTGCAGGGCCTGTCCGACAAGCTCGAGCCGCTCGGCTTCTCCGTGATCCTGGCGCAGTCGCGCTATGACGCGGTGCGCGAGGACCGCATGCTGGCGGCGCTGCTGTCGCGGCGGCCCGAGGCGATCATCATGGTCGGTTCGCCGGCAACGGAGGAGGGCAGCCGCCTGCTGCGCAACGCGCGGATCCCGATCGTCGAGACCTGGGATCTGCCGGCAAATCCGATCGATGCGGTCGCGGGCTTCGACAATTACAAGGCCGGTGTCGCCGTCGCGAAGCATCTGGTTGCGCAAGGACGCAAGCAGCTCGCCTTCATCGGCGGCGACGATCCGCGCGGCACGCGCCGTTGGTTCGGCTTCAGGGACGAGGCGCTGGCCAGCGGCCTCGCCGAGCCGCGAAGATTGATCCTGGACCGCAAGGACTCCGGCAGCGTGGCGGCGCACGCACGCCTGCCTGATGTCGACGCCGTGTTCGCCGCCAACGATGCGCATGCGATCGGCTTCATGTCCGGGCTGCGCAAGGCCGGGCTGCTGCGTGACGGGCCCGCGTCGGCGCAGCCGGTCGCCGTGATCGGCCTCGGCGATCTCGAAATGGGCCAGCTGATCTCGCCGACATTGAGCACGATCAGCGTGCACGGCGATGCGATCGGCCGCACCGCGGCGACGCTGACGCTGGAGCGCGGCGGCGAACGCCGGATCGATCTCGGCTTCGAGCTGGTGCTGCGCGACAGCGGCTAAAGCATGATCCGGAAAAGTGCGTAGCGGTTTTCCGAGAAGATCATGCTTAAAAGCGCGATCCCTCACCTTGCCGCGCCGCCGGAGTCCACCTCCTCAAGCAAGCTGAGAAGGCCACGCAGGATCGTCATCGGAGGTGGAGGACATCCCGGAATGTGGAGATCGACCGGGACGATTGCGGAAACCCCGCCCACCACCGCGTAGCTGCCGGCAAAGCATCCGCCGTCCCTGGCGCAATCGCCCGCCGCGACAACCCATTTCGGATCGGGCGTCGCATTGTAGGTTCGCTCCAATGCCTCGCGCATGTTCCTCGTCACCGGACCTGTGACGAGCAGGACATCGGCGTGACGGGGTGACGCGACAAATCGGATTCCAAATCGCTCGACATCATAATACGGATTGCTCAGCGCGTGAATTTCCAGCTCGCATCCGTTGCATGAGCCAGCATCAACCTCGCGGATCGACAGGCTGCGGCCGAGGCGACGCCTTGCGGTGCGGCCGACCGTGGCCGCGAGCTCCGCGAGCGCGGCGTCGTCCGGACGCGGCGCCTGCTCGGTCAATGGCTGGCGAAACAGACTCTGAAGCAGAAGTTTGCGCATCGCGTCCGGTCCTCAGAGGTCGTGCCCTGAATAGGAGCAGTTGAACGACTTGTTGCACAGCGGGAAGTCCGCCACGATGTTGCCCTCGATGGCCGCCTCGAGCAGGGGCCATTGAAACCATGACGGATCGCGCAGATGACATCGCTCGATCCGGCCATCGCTCAGGCGCAGCCATGCCAGGATGTCGCCCCGGAAACCTTCGACCAGCGCGATGCCTTCGCAAGGTTCCGGCGCAATCTGCAGCGGCACCTTGATTGGGCCGGCCTCGAGCGCATCGAGGATCTGGCCTGCCAGCGACAGGCTCTGCTCGACCTCGCGGATCCGGATCCAGACGCGGGCGTTCACGTCGCCGTCGCTGAGAACAGGCACGTCGAAGCGCAGGCCGTCATAGGGATGATAGCCGGGGCTGCGGCGGGCATCGTAGGTGCGGCCACTGGCGCGTCCGACATAGCCGCCGGCGGCGAATTGACGTGCGAGTGCCGCGGTGACGATGCCGGTGCCGACGGTTCGATCCTGCAACGATGCCGTGTTGTCATAGAGCTCGACCAGCGACGGAAAATGCCGGCGGATCTGCTCGAGCGCGGCCCGGATTGCCGCAGGTCCTTCGCCGGTGATGTCGCGCGCCAGGCCACCGGGAACGACGACGTCGCGCATCAGGCGGTGGCCGAAGGCAGCGTCAGCCGCGCGCAGCACGCGCTCACGCAGCACGCCGCAATGCGCGTGCATCAGCGCGAAGGACGCGTCGTTGCAGATCGCACCGATGTCGCCGAGATGGTTGGCCAGCCGCTCGAGCTCAGCCATCAGCGCGCGCAGCAACACCGCGCGCGGCGGCACGGCAACCTGCATCGCGGCCTCGACGGCTTGCGCGAACGCCAGTCCATAGGCAACCGTGCTGTCGCCTGACACCCGGCCGGCGAGCCGCGCGGCCTGCTCGACGGTGCTTCCCGCCATCAACCCTTCGGTGCCCTTATGGGTGTAGCCGAGCCGCTGCTCGAGGCGAACCACGGTCTCGCCGCTGGCGGTGAAGCGGAAATGTCCGGGCTCGATGATGCCGGCATGCACGGGGCCGACCGCAACCTGGTGCAGGCTGTCTCCTTCGGCCGGAAGGAACGGATAAGGCGCTGGATCCGGTGCTGCATCGAGACGTTCGCCCAGCGGTGCCTGCATTTGCCAGCGACCATGATCGAGCCAGGGGCGGCTGTCCGGCGTCTCGATGGCCACGAGTCCGAACAGGTCGTGGATGGTGCGCTCCGGTCGAAGCGCCGGGCGATGGCGGGCGGCGACGGAAGGGTAGCGGCGATCGGGGCAGTCCAGACTGATCACACCAATATTGGATGTGCTGTTGTCAAGCAGCGCCATATGCACGCGCGATGGGTCGCCCCACAGTCCGAGCAAGCTCAGGCTGCCATCCGCAAGGGCGCCGGTGGCGGAGCGCCAGGTGCCGCTGTCCACGCTGACGCGCGGCCATGGGTTGTGCCGTTCAACCCTGCGGCCTGCCCGGATCAGATCGATCAATGCCGGCATGTCTCGTTCTCCCTCGCGCTAGCCCAGGAGGTTGGCGACGTGCTGGAACCAGACGACGAGCGGTCCCGGAAGATAGATGCCCGCAGTCAGCACCAGCGCGAAATGCGCGAACATCGGCAGATAGGACGCTTCCGCCGGCGCGGCACTGCCGCGCGGCTCGCCGAACGCAAGGCTCGTCAGGCGCAGCACGAGCGCGCCGAAGGCGAGCAGCAGGCCGAAGACCAGCGGGATCGCGAGCAGCGGCTGGCGCGCGAAGGTCGAGCTGACGATGAGAAACTCGCTCATGAAGATACCGAGCGGCGGCAGACCGGCGATTGCGACCACGCCGATCACAAGGCCCCAGCCGAGCGCGGGATGGGTTTCAGTCAGGCCGCGAATATTGGCGATCCGCTGCGTGCCCTTCACCTGCGCAATGTGGCCGACCGCGTAGAAGATCCCCGACTTGGTCAGGCTGTGCATCACCATGTGCAGCAGGCCGGCGAAGTTGGCGAGCGGGCCGCCCATCCCGAACGCAAACACGATGATGCCCATATGCTCGATCGAGGAATAGGCGAACAGCCGTTTGATATCGCGGCGGCGGTAGAGCATGAAGGCCGCGAACAGCAACGAGGTCAGCCCCATCGTTACCATCAGCGGACCCGGCGATATCGCGTCCGGGTTGGCGGCAAGCAGGATCTTGAAGCGGAGCACCGCGTAGAGCGCAACGTTGAGCAGCAGGCCGGAGAGCACGGCGGAGATCGGGGTCGGGCCCTCAGCATGCGCATCCGGTAGCCAGGCGTGCAGCGGCGCGAGACCGACCTTCGTTCCGTATCCGAGCAGCAGGAAGATGAAGGCGACGTTGAGCAATGCCGGATCGAATGTCGCGGCGCGGCTGACCAGCACCGTCCAGACCATCGCGTCCTGACCCTCGCCGGTGACCGGCAGCGCGGCCATGTAGACCAGGATGGTACCAAACAGCGCGAGCGCGATGCCGACGCTGCCGAGGATGAAATACTTCCAGGCAGCCTCCAGCGCCGCGTGGGTCCGGTAGATGCCGACCATCAAGACGGTGGTGAGCGTGGCGACCTCGATCGCGACCCACATCAGGCCGATATTGTTCGACACGAATGCGAGGTTCATGCCGAACATCATGACCTGGTACATGGCATGGTAGAATCGCAGATAACGCGGCGTCAGTCGCCCGGTCTCGAGTTCATGGGCAATGTAGCTCGCGCTGAACACGCTCGTGGTTAGACCGACGAAGGTGTTGAGCACGATGAAGACGATGTTGAGATCGTCGACCAGCAGATACTGGCCGGGTTGTGGGCGGGCGAAGACGAGCAGCGAAAGCGCGGCCAGGAAGGTGCTGAAGCTGGCAAGGATATTGAGCCCCGCGGTCAGCCGATAGCCGGGCAGCGCCGCCAGCACCGCTGCGGCGCAGATCGGTATCAGGAGAATCCAGGCAACGGCATCCGACGCCGCGTTCATCGCCGCTCCCCCCTGAACTCATCGAGCGCGCCGACATCGACGGTGTCGAAGCGCTCTCGGATCCGGAACAGGAACACGCCGATGACGATGAACGCGATCAGGATCGAGAAGGCCACGCTGATCTCCACGACCAGCGGCATGCCCTTGGCGCCGGTCGCGGCCAGCACCAATCCGTTTTCCAGCGACATGAAGCCGACGACCTGGCTGACGGCGTTGCGCCGCGTCACCATGACGAGCAGTCCCAGCAGCACCACCGACAGCGCGAAGGCGAGGTCTTCCCTCGCCAGCGGATCGGCCGCCCCAGTCACGCGCAGCATCAGCACCATCGAGAGGGCGACGAGCCCCATGCCGGCCAGCATGGTCGGGCCGATACCGACTGCGGTCTCGATATCGCGATGAATGCCGAGCTGCTTGACGATCCGATGCAGCGCCACCGGAATGATGATCGCCTTGAACACCAGCGCGATGGCCGCGGTCACGTAGAGATGCGGTGCGTTCTGGATGAATGCCTGCCAGGCGACCGAGAGCGCGAGCACCACGGCGTGGGCCGCGAAGATGTTCAGCAACGCATACAGGCGGTCCTGATACAGCATCATGAAGCTGATCAGCACGAGCCCGCCGGCGAGCAGATGGGCAATGTCGAAGGCAAGGTTGTGCATCAGAAGCCCCGCGACACGAACCGGAGAAGCGTACCGAGCAGGCCGAGCATGAGGGCGGCGCCGAGGAACTCGGGAACACGGAAAACCCGCACCTTGGCCGTTGCGGTCTCGAACACGGCAAGCAGGAAGCTTGCGATCACGAGCTTGAGGATGTAGGCGGCGACGCTCACGAGGTACGACAGCGGGCCTGCGCCTTCAGTGGTGATCTGCCAGGGAAAGAACACGCAGATGATCAAGGAGACATAGAGCTGGAGCTTGAGAAAGGCGCCGAACTCGATCATGGCGAGATGGCGTCCGGAATATTCCAGGATCATCGCCTCGTGCACCATGGTCAGCTCCAGGTGCGTCGCCGGGTTGTCGATCGGAATGCGGGCGTTTTCGGCGAGCGCCACCATGATGAGGGCAATCATCGCCATGCCGAGCGAGACGCGCAGGCCCACTTCAGATGACGCCATGAAGGTCGCGACCGTCGACAGCTGGGTCGAGCCGGCAATCAGCGCGACGCAGAACACCATCAACAGCATGGCCGGTTCGGCCAAAGCGGCGATCATCACTTCGCGGCTGGAGCCGATGCCGCCGAAGCTGGTGCCGACATCCATGCCTGCCAGCGCGAGGAAGAAGCGCGCGCTGCCGAGCAGGGCGACGATCGCGATCAAGTCGGCGCTCCAGCTGAACTCAAGGCCGGTGGCAAATGTCGGGACCAGCGCTGCGGCGACCCAGATCGCGGCGAACGTTATGTAGGGCGTGACGCGGAACAGCCAGGACGCGTTTTCGGCGAGAACGACTTCCTTGCGCAGCAGCCGCAGCAGATCGCGGTACGGCTGGAGAATCGATGGTCCTTTGCGGCGTAGCAGGCGAGCCTTCATCTTGCGCACGACGCCGGTCAGGAGCGGCGCGAGCAGCAGAACAAGCGTCATCTGGCCCAGTTGAACGAGGATGTCCGAGATCACGACCATATCGCGAGTGCCAGCAGCAATGTGACGAGGGTTGCGAAGACCAGGCTGAGATAGCGGCGGATGGTGAGGAACTGGAGCTGGTTCAGCCGATCGGCAAAGAACCACACTGTTTCAGTCACCGGCGTATAGAGCCGCTCCCAGACCGGATCGTGCATGTCGATCGTGAGGCGGGCCGGCCGCAGGTCGCCCGGCGGCGGCATGTCGACGTGTTCGCGGGCCTGGAAGATCAAGGTGCCGAACACGCGGCGGATCGGCTGGACGAAGCTTACGCCGGAATATTGCGCCGCCGGAGCCGGATCGGCAAAGCCGCAACCCCAGGCGGGCCCGCGTCTGATCGCGCGCGATGCAAAGCGATGGATGAAATACACGGCAAGCGATGCCGCAGCCGTGATGAAGATGAAGACGAGCAATCCGTTGTAGGAGCTGCGGCTCTCCTCGATCGGAACGATCGAAAGCCAGGCGTCGCTCGCCTGAACCGGCATGCGGTGGCCGATCACGGCCATTGCGACGGGCGAGAACGCGTCGATCACCAGGCCCGGCAGAATTCCGGCGAGGAAGCACAGCGCGGCGAGGCCAAACATCGCGGCGAGGCAATAGCGATCGACCTCGCCGGCGGCCTCAGCGGCCGGGCTTCGCGCGCGGCCGAGGAACGTGACGCCGAAGGCCTTGACGAAACATGCGGCCGCGAGCGCTGCCGCCAGCGCCAGCAACGCGCCGACCGCGGGCACCATGATCTTCAGCATCCATTGCGGCAGATCGGGGCTTTGCAGGACCGCCTGAAACATCAGCCATTCCGAGACGAACCCGTTGAACGGCGGAAGCGCCGAGATCGCAACGCAGCCGACGAGAAAGACGAAGCTCGTAAGCGGCATGCGGTGGATCAGACCGCCCAGTTTCTCCATGTCGCGTTCGCCGGTCGACGTCAGCACCGCACCGGCGCCGAAAAACAGCAGGCTCTTGAAGAACGAATGGTTGAGGACGTGGAACAGTGCGGCTGTGAAGGCGAGGGCCGCCGCCAGGCCGTAGCCGTTCGCCTGAAACGCCAACGCGAGGCCGAGGCTCGCGAAGACAACGCCGATATTCTCGATCGTGCTGTAGGCGAGAAGGCGCTTGAGATCCTTCTCCATCAGCGCATACAGGATCCCTATCACGGCGGTCACTCCGCCGAGAATGAGAACGACGACACCCGCCGACCAGCTTGGCGGTCCGAGCAGATCAAACACGACCCGGATGAATCCGTAGACCGCAACCTTCGTCATCACGCCGCTCATCAGCGCCGAGACATGGCTCGGGGCCGCGGGGTGGGCGAGCGGCAGCCACACATGCAGCGGGACCAGGCCGGCCTTCGACCCGGCGCCGAGCAGCATCAGCGCAAGCACCAGCGCGGCTTCGGACGGCGTGTGCTGGATGCCGCGCATGGCCGCAAAGCTGTAGCTGCCGCCGGCTCCCGACAGCAGGCCAAACGCAAGCAGCAGAGCCAGGGTCCCGAAACTTGCCATCACGAGATAGACGTAGCCCGCCCGCGCATTGTCTGCTTCACGGTGGTGCGACATCACGAGCGCCCACGATGCGAGCGACATGAATTCCCAGCACAGCAGATAGGTGAACGCGTCGTCGGCAAGCACAACGAGGTTCATCCCGGCGAGGAACGCCGGAAAGAACGGAAGGACGCGGTGCGGCGTCGTTTCGTGGCTGCCGTAGCCGAGTCCATACAGGCTTGCGGCCGCACCGCCGAGATTGACCACCGCGAGAAAGAATGCGGCGAGCGCATCGAGACGGAAATGCGAGCCCAGCCAGGGCAGGCCGACCGGCAACATCAGTTCGGTTGCGTTGCTGTGAGCGATGAGCGAGAGCAGCGCCCCGGCCAGCCCGATCGCCGAGATCGCGAAGGTCGCGCCGTAGGTGATGGCTGTCGATCGGCGTGATCGGCTCGTTGCAATCGCGAGAACGGTCGTCGCCAGCAGCGCGGCTACACACCAGAGCTGCTGGGCGACCGTTGAGATCACGTCTGCACCTTCGGTGAGCCTGATCCGGCCTTCAATCGTACGCCGCGGCCGCCGCCGCTGCTGACGGCGCCCTCGTTGATGACCTCGACGCCGGCCGCGCCGAGCGCGTCGATCAGTTTCACGAGCGAGTCGACATTGCCTCGAATGGTGCCCTCGCTCGCTTCCATGCGCTGGATGGTCGGCACGGAGAGTCCGGACAGCTCGGCGAGCTGCCGCTGGTCGATGCCAAGCAAGGCTCTTGCAGCCCGAAGCTGCGCTGCAGTGATCATCGATCGGGCCGTCGGTTGGGATTCGAGTCTAGTTGAATGTCATTTATGCATATTAAGTAGTGATGTTACAAGGCCAATAAATGATGTTTTATACATCATTTATGAGCAGGCTATCGACGCGATCGATGCCGCGTGCCGACGAAGATGCGCTGCTGGATGCTCAGTCGGAGATTTTTCGATAGACGGCTGCGGCGCGGCGCAGCAGCTGGCTCTTGCGCTTCCGCTCGTGCACGCGTTGGTGCTTGGCCTTGCGCTCCTGGGCGCGCTGCGCGAGGGCATCGGCACTTTCGAGCAGCGCGCGGCGCACCTCGTCATCGTTCAGTTCGCCGAGCAGTTGCTGTCCCTTGCGCAGATGCTTCAGCACGTTCCGCCATGATGCGTAGACATCGGCAGGCAGGCCGCCCTCCGAGAACTCGATGGCGTAGCGCAGCCGCTTGCTGGCGAGCCGGACGCGGTGGCGCTTGTTCTTGCCCATGCCTTGCAGGCCGCGGCTCCGCTGGCACAGTTTTCCATGCCACCGCGCCAGCCGGCGGGCGTGAAACACCGCGACCGGCACCGCCCGCCGCTGCGCGGCGCGGCGGTTCTGCCGCGCGGTCCAGGGGCCGCTGCCGACCCAGTCCCACATGCCGTCGAACCATTGCCAGTATCGGTCGCTTTGCAACGCTTCCTTGAGGGCGTCGAACGCGTCGGTTCGCGCCGTCTGGAGCATGCGCTCCTCAGGCAAGCCCTTGCTGTTGGCGATCGCGACGTCGAGATCGCGCGTCGCGCCGAGATGGGCGCTCAGCCATTTCAGTTCGGATTTCAGTCGCGTCCATTCGCTGTCGGCCACCATCGGGCCGTAGAAGGCAACCGCCGCCTTGAGCCGCGTCAGCGCGATCCGGGTCTGGTGCAGCGCGGCGGAATTGCCGGAGCTCAGGGCCTCGTGATTGGTCGCGACTTCCTCGAGGCATTCGGACAGGATCAGGCGAAACGCGGTCTCACAGCGCATGGCCTGGCTGAGATGACGCGGCCGCTTCGGGCGGGCAACGCGTTCCCGGTCCGGACTAGCCGCTGACGTCATGGCACTCCCGTGGCGCTGCCGGAGCCGCGACGCAAAGCGCCGCTCCTGGGATAGAAGATTTCCCGTTTGGTCGATGCCGATCAAGGGTTTTCTGCCGGTGGCGGCACTGCGGTGATCCGGCATTGCAATCAAAATGTCGCAACCAACCTGGCCGGGCGGTCTCATTCCAATCGACATGTTGGCTCGCGCCGGTGGGGGCGTCGGTGCATCGAGGCCGCCGCGCGACAAGACAACGGATTTCGACCAATCGCCAGATATTTCGTGCGCGAAATATCTTGATATTTCGTACGCGAAATATATAACGGCGGGATGAGAGCTGAACACCGGCTGATCTTTCTCCTGACCGTGGCCTATCGGCGGCTGCAACGCGCCATCGATCAGGAGACGGCCGCGCACGATCTGACGTCGGCCCAGACGGGCGTGCTGTTCTTCCTCGGCCGCAATGACGGCGCGCTGATCGGCGACGTCTCGCAGGCGCTCGACATCGTGCCGTCGGCGATGACCGGGCTCGCCGACCGGATGGAGCGTGCGGGCCTTGTGAAACGCCGGCGCGACGGGGAGGACGGGCGCAGCCAGCGGCTCCATCTGACCGCGGCGGGGCAGGAGCTCGGCAAGCGCGCCGCGACGCGGACCAGGGTGATCAACAACCGCCTGATGGACGGGTTCTCGGAAGCCGAGATCGATGTGGTCTCGCGCTGGCTGACCAGCCTGCAGGACAAGTTTCCGAAAGACAAAGGCGTCTAGAGCACGATCCGGAAAAGTGCGAAGTGGTTTTCCGAAAAGATCATGCTCAAATCAAAGGACCAGTTAGAGCGTTTTCAAGCGAAGTGGGTACCGGTTCGCGTGAAGAAAACGCGTCAAACGATTAGCAATCAAAGGAGTGAGACATGAGTGACGTGGTCGTGGCGCTGGACGGTGGCGTGCTCACCGTGACGATGGCGCGTCCGGACAAGAAGAATGCGATTACCAACGCGATGTATGGCGCGATGGCCGACGCGCTTGAGCGCGCGGAAGGCGATTCCTCGATCCGCGCCGTGCTGCTGCAGGGCGACGGCGACAGCTTCACCGCAGGTAACGATCTCGCCGATTTCGCCGCGGTGTCGCGCGGCGTGCAGGGCGAGCGTCATGTGACACGCTTCCTTAGCTGTCTTGCCAAGGCGACGCGGCCGCTGGTTGCCGCCGTGCAGGGCAATGCGGTCGGCATCGGCACCACCATGCTGCTGCATTGCGACCTCGTCTATCTCGCGCCGACCACGCGGTTGATCACGCCGTTCGTCAATCTGGCGCTGGTGCCGGAGGCGGCGTCGACCTATCTGCTGCCGCAGCGGATCGGCTATGCGCGCGCCTATGCGATGTTCGCGCTCGGTGAGCCGGTCGAGGCGGAGACTGCCGTCTCCATCGGCCTTGCCAATGCAGTGGTGCCGCTCGCGGATCTTCGCGCCAAGGCGCGCGCTGCTGCCGACGCATTGGCGAAGCGGCCGTTCGGCTCGCTGCAGCACACCAAGGCGTTGATGCGCGATCCCGCAGGGATCAGCGCGCAAATGGCGCGCGAGGGCAAGATCTTCCAGGAGCGGCTGATGAGCGCCGAAGCGCGCGAGGCCTTCGCCGCCTTTGCCGAGCGGCGCCAGCCGGATTTCTCCAAGATCACCGGCTAGGCTCAGGACTTGGGGCCGCCACGCGCGGGCGGCCCCATCGCTTTGGGGTTGACGGCCTCGCCGGCATCGAACATCTCGTGTGATGGTATGGTGCAACCCGGCGAGGCGAAGCATGAGCGACAGTCACACGCTGCGCGGCGATGGAATCGCCGCGACCATTCAGGCTCACGGCGCCGAATTGTCGTCGCTCAGGAATGCCGAAGGCACGGAACTGGTGTGGCAGGCCGGTCCGCAATGGCCGCGCCATGCGCCGATCCTGTTCCCGATTGTCGGCCGGTTGAAGAACGACACGCTGATCCATCGTGGCAAAACTTATCCGATGACGCAGCACGGCTTCGCACGCGACCGCCGCTTTGCCTGGGTGGAGCAGGGGCCGCGATCATGCAAGCTCGCGCTGTCAGACGATGCGGAAACCCGCGCACGCTATCCCTTCGCGTTCAGGCTCGAAGTCACCTACAGCGTTGATGGCGCCGGTCTCGACGTCAGCTTCGAAATCGTCAACAGCGGCCACGAGATGCTGCCGGCCTCGCTCGGCGGGCATCCCGCATTCAACTGGCCGCTGCTTCCGGGATTGCCGAAGGATGCCTACACGCTGACCTTCGAGAAGGATGAGCCGGCGCCGGTCCGGCGGCTCAAGGACGGGCTGATGCGGCAGCAAGCCGAGCCAACTCCGGTCAAGAGCAGGGCGCTCGCGCTGACAGAACAATTGTTCGACGACGACGCCGTCATCCTCGACCAGGTCGCGAGCGCATCGGTTCGCTTTGCTGCCGCGCGGGGGCCGGCGATCGAGGTGTCGTGGCGCGGCTTCCGCGAACTTGGCATCTGGTCGAAGCCGGGCGGCGCGCCGTTTCTCTGCATCGAGCCGTGGCACGGCTTTGCCAGCCCGGCGCAGTTCGATGGCGACTTTGCCGACAAGCCCGGCTTGATGCACATCGCTCCGGGCAGCCGGAAATCCCTGAGCTATCGGATTCGCGTGAGCTGATCAGTGCGCGCGCGAGCCGAGCGCACCCGTGAGCGCGCCCACCGACGGCGGGTTTTCGCGCGCCCACGCCTCATGCGCGGCGAGATCGCGGTAGTGCTCGGCCATGCGCAGCAGCCGCTCGCGGATGCCGGCATCTTCCTCGCCCTTGGCCTGATCGGCCAGCTGCGCGGCGCGTTCGAGAAGCGTTTTCGGATCGATCACGACAGGCTCCAAATCCGGTTTCGCCACAGCATGATCCGGAAAAGTGCGAAGCGGTTTTCCCTCGCGACAAACGCCAAAGGCGTTTGCGCGGAGATCATGCTCAAAACGTACAACGGCCGCAGCCAAGCACAGTTCCTGCCATGGTTTGATGACAGGGTTCAGAGCTGGAACAGGCCCAGCCCCGCCATCACGTCGCGCTTGGTGCGCTCGGTGATCTCCCGCGCTTTCAGGGTTCCGCGCCTGATTACGTCGACGACGTGATCACGATTGGTCGCGAGCTCAGCGCGCCGCGTCCGGATCGGCGCGATCAGGGCTTGCAGAGTTTCTTCCAGCCGCCGCTTCACGGTCGTATCGCCGAGACCGCCGCGCCGATAGCGCGCCTTCAATTCCTCGACCGCATCGTGATCGTCGTCGAACGCGTCGAGATAAATGAAGACGACATTGCCCTCAACCTTGCCGGGATCGGCGACGCGCAGATGGTCGGGATCGGTGAACATCGCGCGCACCGCGGCCGAGATGTCATCGGGCGAAGCCGAAAGCGGGATCGCGTTGCCCGCGGATTTGCTCATCTTGGCGCGTCCATCGATACCGGGCAGCCGGCCGGCGCGCGGAATGATGGCCTCGGCTTCCGGCAGCAGCGGCCGGCGGGCGAGCGCATTGACGCGACGGACGATCTCGTTGGTCTGCTCGATCAGCGGCGCCTGGTCTTCGCCGACCGGCACGACGGTGGCGCGGAACGCGGTGATGTCGGCGGCCTGCGCCACCGGGTAGCACAGGAAGCCCACCGGGATGTCGCGTCCGAAACCGCGCGCGCGGATTTCGTCCTTGATGGTCGGGTTGCGCTCCAGCCGCGCGACGGTGACGAGGTTGAGATAGAGCATCGAGAGTTCCGCCAGCGCCGGAAGCTGCGATTGCAGGCAGATCGATGTTCGCTCGGGATCGATGCCGACGGCAAGATAGTCCAGCGCGACCTCGATGATGTTGCTGCGGACCTTGCCGACATCGTGTGCATTGTCGGTCAGCGCCTGCATGTCGGCGAGCAGCAGGAACTGCTCATGGCTGTCCTGAAACTGAAGGCGGCTGCGCAGCGAGCCGACGTAATGGCCGAGATGCAGCGGCCCGGTGGGACGGTCGCCGGTGAGGATGATCGGTTTGGTCACGGTTGATCTCCATTCGGTTGAATGGGGACACCGCATGCGGGCCGGATGGGATGAAACAATAAAGGCCGCCCGATGCGGCGGCCCCGAAAATGCATGAACGCGTTCGGCCCGCCTGTCAGTCGGCGAGCCACCAGAGATTGGCGATGAGGATCGATCGGTTCATGGCGTGACCGGTAGGGCAAACCTGCGATGCGGTCAAGGCGATCGCCTTGTTGTTTGACGCGTTTTCTTCACGCGAACCGGCCTCCACTTCGCTTGAAAACGCTTTAGTTGAACGCCATGCCGCCGCTCATCGCGATGGTCTGTCCGGTCATGTATGGATTGTTGACCAGCAACATTACGGCTTGCGCCACCTCCTCGGCGGTGCCGAAACGGCCGACCGGGATCCGGCTGACGAGGCCGCTCTGTCCCTTCATCATGTCGGTCTCGATCAGCGAGGGCGCGACCGCATTGACGGTGATGCCTTCCTTGACGAGGCGTGCGGCATAGCCGCGGGTCATGCCCTCCATGGCCGCCTTGGATGCATTGTAGTGCGGGCCGATCGAGCCGCCGCCGCGCGCAGCGCCGGAGGAGATGTTGACGATGCGGCCCCATTTCCGGGTGCGCATCATCGGCAGCACCGCCTGTGTGCAGAGGAAGGCCGACTTGAGGTTGACCGTGATGGTGCGGTCGAAATCCTCTTCGGTCAGGTCGTCGACACCTCTGACGATCGCGATCCCGGCATTGTTGACGAGGATGTCGACCGGGCCGAGCTCGGACTTGGCGCGCTCGACCAGGCCGGTGACGGCGGCTGCTTCCGAAACGTCGGCGGCAATTGCGACGGCCCGGCCGCCCGCGGCAATGATGCCCTTCGCCAGTGTCTCGGCCTCGGCCGCGCGCTCGCGGCAATTGATCGCCACGGCGGCGCCGGCGTCCGCCAGCATCTTGACGATCGCCGCACCAATGCCGCGCGATCCGCCGGTCACCAGCGCCACATGTCCGTGCAAGCTGTTTGTTGTCATCTAGTCACCCTGATTGACGTATCCTTGTCGCATCCTTGGAGGCTCGCAAACAGGCAGGCGAGGCGCAACGCAACTTTGCTCAAATCTGCGTTGCGGGACCGTCAAGCGGCGAAAAAACCGCCTTTCCCCGCCGGAATCGGCCTTGCGTCCGGCGCGGGCCGGCGGCAATGGTTGGGGCATCACTTCTTCCAGCTACCCACGAGAGTCCGATGAGCAAACTGATTGTCCGCGCCGGCGATTTCACCTTTGACGCACGTTTCGAGGAACAGCTCGCGCCGAAGACGGTGGCCGCGTTCCGCAAGGCGATGCCGTTCGAGAGCCAGGCGATCCATGTGCGCTGGAGCGGCGAGGGCGTCTGGATGCCGCTCGGCGATCTCGATTTTGGCGTCTCCTACGAGAACCACACCAGCTATCCGGCGCCGGGCCAGATCATCCTCTACCCGGGCGGCATCAGCGAGACCGAGATCCTGCTCGCCTATGGCGGCGTGCACTTCGCCAGCAAGATGGGCCAGCTCGCCGGCAATCACTTCATCACGCTGACCTCGGGGCTGGAGAACCTCACGGCCTTCGGCAAGACCGTGTTGTGGAAGGGCGCGCAGAACATCCGCTTCGAGGAAATCTGATGTGACCGAGGCCCGCTATCCGCGCGATCTCCGCGGCTACGGCCGCAACCCGCCGGATCCGAAATGGCCTGACGCTGCGCGCGTCGCCGTGCAGTTCGTGGTCAATTTCGAGGAGGGCGGCGAGAACAACATCCTGCACGGCGACCGCGCCTCGGAAGCGTTTCTGTCCGACGTGCTGGGCGCGCAACCCTGGGTCGGCCAGCGCCACGCCAACATCGAAACCATGTTCGAATATGGCTCGCGCGCCGGCTTCTGGCGGCTGTGGCGGATGTTCACCGAGCGGAAGTTGCCGACGACCGTGTTCGGCGTCGCGATGGCGCTGAAGCGCAATCCCGATGTCGTCGCCGCGATGCAGGAGGCAGGCTGGGACATTGCAAGCCACAGCCTGCGCTGGATCGAGCACAAGGACATGTCGGAGGACGAGGAGCGTGAGGAGATCGCGCGCGCCATTGCCGTGCACACCGAGGCCACCGGCGCGCGGCCGCTCGGCTGGTACACCGGCCGCTCCTCGATCAACACACTGCGGCTTCTGATGGAGGCCGGCGGCCTGCGCTATCTCTGTGATTCCTATGCCGACGATCTGCCGTACTGGATCAAGGCTGCCGGCACCGAGCCGCATCTCGTGATCCCCTACACGCTCGATGCCAACGACATGCGTTTCATTAACCCGCAGGGCTTTGGCGGCGGCGACGAGTTCTACACTTACCTGAAGGACAGCTTCGACGTGCTCTACGCCGAGGGCGCGACGCGACCCAAGATGATGTCGGTCGGCCTGCATTGCCGTGTGGTCGGCCGTCCCGGCCGCGCCGCCGCGCTGATGCGCTTTCTCGATTACATCGGGATGCACGAGCACGTCTGGGTGCCGACGCGGCTTGCGATCGCCGAGCACTGGCACGCCAATCTGAAGCATCTCGCCGATCAGGCGTTCGAGATCGGGTAGTCGCGTTAGCAGGCCGCAGCCTCTTCGCCTCGCCCCGCCTGCGGGGAGAGGCCGGAGCGCATGCAGCGAAGCGGAATGCGATCCGGGTGAGGGGGAGTCTCCGCGAGTCCGGCTGCCATCGAATATCTGGAGACAGCCCCTCACCCCAACCCTCTCCCCGCGAAGCGCGGGGAGAGGGAGCGCAATCCCGTCGTGGTCAATGTCCCGCCATGTGCCGGCCGATCTCGGTGAGGTCGGCCTCGCTGGCACGGGCCTCGTGCACGAACGCGCCGTGGAACATCACGACCAGCCGATCGGACAACTCCAGCAGTTCGTCGAGGTCTTCGCTGACCAAGAGCACCGCCGCGCCGCGGTTGCGCGCCGCCATGATCTCGGCATGGATCTGCGCCACCGCCGCGAAGTCGAGCCCAAAGCAGGGATTGGCCGCGATCAGCACCTCGACGTCGCCCGAGAGCTCGCGCGCCAGCACCGCGCGCTGCACATTGCCGCCCGATAGCGCTGCGATCGGTGTCTCCGGGGTGCGGGTCTTGATCTTGTAGCGGTTGATCTTGCGTTCGGCGTCGCTCCTGAACGCTTTGCCGTTCAACCACCAGCCGCCCCGCGCGAACGGTGCGCGATCGAACTCACGGAAGGCGATGTTGTCGGCGACGCTCATGCCGCCGACGCAGGCGTTCTTCAGCGGCTCCTCCGGCAGCAGCGACATCTTGTGGCGGCGCATCTCCTCGCGGCTTGCCGCATAGGTCTCGCCCTGGACGCGGATCACGCCGCTCTCGGCCTCGCGCTGGCCGGCCAGCACCTCGACCAGCTGGCGCTGGCCGTTGCCGGAGACGCCGGCGATGCCGACGATCTCGCCGCTTTTCACCGTCAGCGACACGCCGTGCACGGCAATCGCGCCGGCATCGTCAAGCGCAGTGAGCTTGTCGAGCTCGAGCCGCGCCGCGCCGGTCTCGCCGGTGCGCGGCGGCTGCACCGTCAACTGCTCGGCGCCGATCATGGTGCGGGCCATCTCGTCGGGCGTGAGATCGGCGACCCGGCCGGTGCCGGCGAGCTTGCCGCGGCGCAGGATCGTCACATCGTCGGCAAACGCCATCACCTCGCGGAACTTGTGCGTGATCATCAGGATGGTGAGTTCGCCTGCGACCACCATCGCGCGCAGCATGCCGAGCACCTCGTCGGCTTCGCCTGGCGTCAGCACCGAGGTCGGCTCGTCCAGGATCAGGAAGCGGCGCTTCAGATAGAGCTGCTTGAGGATCTCGCACTTCTGCCGTTCGCCGGCGGAGATGTCGGAGACCTTTGCATCGAGCGGCACCTTGAACGGCATCCGCGCCAGGAAAGCCTCGAGCTCCTTCTTCTCCTTGCGCCAGTCGACGACCGAAGGCACATCGTCGCGCGCCAGCACCAGGTTCTCGGCCACCGTCATCGCCGGCACCAGCGTGAAATGCTGGTAGACCATGCCGAGCCCGAGCGCATGCGCGTTCTTGGGATTGGCGATGCTCTGCTGACGGCCGCCGACGATGATGTCGCCTTCCGTGGCGTGGTAATAGCCCATGATGCATTTCACGAGCGTGCTCTTGCCCGCGCCGTTCTCGCCGAGCAAGGCGTGGAACGAACCGGGGCGTACCTTGAGCTCGACATTGTCGAGTGCGAGAAAATCGCCGAACCGCATCGTCATGGCGATGGCATCGACGCCGAACGCGCCTGACGGTGCGGGCGGTTCGCCGATGATCACGACAGCGCCCCGATCAGGTCGGCGGATTTGGTCACCGCGCCGAACACGCCGCCCTGCATCTTGATCATCTTCAGCGCGTGGTCGTGGTTGCTCCTGTCGGTCGCGCCGCAGCAATCCTCAACCAGCACGCATTCGAAGCCGCGGTCGTTGGCCTCACGCATCGTGGTGTGGACGCAGACGTCGGTGGTGATGCCGGTCAGCACGATGTTCTCGATGCCGCGCAGCCGCAGCATCAGCTCGAGATCGGTGGCGCAGAACGAGCCCTTGCCGGGCTTGTCGATAACCGGTTCGCCCGGCAGCGGCGCGAG
Source organism: Bradyrhizobium sp. INPA03-11B (assembly GCF_040446015.1). Lineage (NCBI taxonomy): Bacteria > Pseudomonadati > Pseudomonadota > Alphaproteobacteria > Hyphomicrobiales > Nitrobacteraceae > Bradyrhizobium > Bradyrhizobium sp. INPA03-11B. The sequence continues at coordinate 16,547 of NZ_JASGSR010000004.1, read as the reverse complement.
ATCGGGAATGATCTCCCAGCCCGGCTCGCCACGCACCAGGATTCGGCCGCAGGGACCGGGATCGCCGATGCCGGCGCCGATCTGCCGCGAGCGCCAGCGCTTGTTGGCGGGCAGGTCGGCCAAGTCAGCCCTGTGGCCTTCGCGGGTGTGGATGATGTGAAAACCCTGCGCGCGCATCACCGCGAGCAGCCTCTTGATCGGCTCGATCGGCGCGCGCGTGAGCGAGAGGTCGTAGCCCATCTTGTCGACATAGCCGCCGACGCCGCAGAAATCGGTCTGCATGTCGATGATGATGAGCGCGGTATTCGCTGGCCGCAGATCGCCATTGTAGGGCCAGGCGTAGGGCTCGGACTTGATGAAGCGCTCGGGCATGAATGATCTCGCGGTCTATCGGGTGATGGACAATTCGGCCGGCGCGCCGGTCAGCGTGCGCTTCGGCGAGCAGGTGATGATCATGATCGCCAGGGTCAGGATGTAGGGCGCGGCATTGAAGAGGTGATAGCCGGATGTGATGCCGACCGATTGCAGCGCGGGCCCGAGCGCGGCGGCGCCGCCGAAGGCGAGCGAGGCCCACAGGCACAACATCGGGTCCCAGCGTGCGAAGATGACAAGCGCCACCGCAGTGATGCCCTGTCCGGAGGACAGGCCCTCGTTCCAGCTGCCGGGATAGAACAGCGACAGGAATGAGCCGCCGATGCCGGCGAGGAATCCGCCAACCATGGTGGCGCGCAGCCGGATCAGCAACACCGAATGGCCCATCGCGCGCGCAGCGTCAGCGCTTTCGCCGGCGGTCCGGATCAAGAGGCCCCAGCGCGTCGTCCTGAAGGCCCAATAGAGCAGCGGCGCGATCGCAACGCCGATCAGGAACAGCACGTTGATGCGCAGCGCCGCGCGCAACTGCGGGATGTCGCTCCACCAGCCGAAATCGATCGCCGGCAGCCGCGCCGCGGTAGGCTCGATCAGCGGCTTGCCGAGGAAGAAGGCCAAACCAGTACCGAGCAGCATCAGCGCGATGCCGACCGCGATGTCGTTGACGCGCGGCAGCGAGCAGATGCCGGCATGTAGCGCGCCGAACAGGGCGCCGGTGATCCCGGCCGCCAGCACGGCAAGCCATGGCGAGCCGGAGAGATAGGAAATGCCATAGGCGCTCATCGCGCCCATCACCAGCGTGCCTTCGAGGCCGAGATTGATGCGGCCAGATCGCTCGGTGATGCACTCGCCGAGGCTGACGAACAAAAACGGCGTCGAAACGCGGATGGCGCCGCCGAACACGGCGAGCGGGACGGTCCAGAGCCCGAGCGAAGTATCCGCCATGTCAGGACTTTCCCTTCAGGAAACCGATGCGCCCGTAGAGCGCGTCGCTCGCCAGCACGAACACGAAGATGATGCCCTGCAGCACCAGCACCGAGGCGTCGGGCAGGCCGAGCCGCCGCTGCAACAGGCCGCCGGAGGCCGAGATGCCGCCGAGCAGGATCGCGACCGGAATGATCGCGAGCGGATTCTGCCGCGCCAGGAACGCAACGAGGATGCCGGTGAAGCCGTAGCCCGCGGCGAGGTTGGCATTGGTGCGGCCCTGCACGGCCGCGACCTCGATCATGCCGGCGAGGCCTGCGCAGCTGCCGGCGAGGAAGCAGACGGTCATGATCAGCTTGCCGACCGAAAGGCCTACGATCTTGGCGGCGCGGATGTTGCCGCCGGCGACGCGCGCGGCGAAGCCGAAGGTGGTGTGATAGATCAGGATGTAGGCGGCCACCGCCGCGACGAGGCCGAACACCAGGCCCCAATGCACGTCGGTGCCGGGAATGGTGCCGATCATGTTGGCGGCGCCGATCTCGCGCGTCGACGGCTTGTTGAGGCTCGCCGGATCGCGCATCGGCCCCTCGACCAGATGGTTCAGGATCGCGAGCGCGATATAGACCAGCAGCAGGCTCGAGATCGTCTCGTTGACGCCGCGATACTGCCGCAGACCGCCTGACAGCGTGATCCAGAGGCCGCCGCCGATCATGCCCGCGATCACCATCGCGATCTGCACCACGATCGGCGCCGCGCCCTGCAGCGCCAGCGCTGCCGATGTCCCCGACAGCGCGCCGATCAGGAGCGCGCCTTCGCCGCCGATGATCACCATGCCGAGTTGCGCCGGCAGCGCCGTGCACAGCGCGGTCAGGATCAAGGGCGCGGCGCGGGTCAGCGTGTTCTGCCAGGAGAACCAGGTGCCGAACGCGCCGTAATACATGTAGAAATAGAGGTCGAGCGGGTTCTTGCCGTAGAGCGCGATGAAGCCGCCGAACACCGCGAGCGCGCCGACCAGCGCCGCGCCCGGAATCAAAATGTACTCGACGCTCGCGCCGTAGCGCTGGAGGAAGCCGGGATCGGCGGCCGGAGCAACGCCGGCCGCCTCCACCGATTCCGCCGCCTCGGTCGTCACGCGGTGGCTCCGATCACGCCCTCGACCAGATAGTCCATCTTCTCGAGCTCGGGATCCTGCTGGCCGCGATCGGTGCCGGAAGCGATCACCGTCTTGCCCTTGTTGTCGACGAGCGGGCCCTTGAAGATCGTGTACTCGCCGGACATGAACTTGGCCTTGACGTCGTCGGCGTGCTTGCGCGCTTCCGCTGAGACCATCTCGCCATAGGGCGAGACCTTGACGATCTCTTCCTTGAGGCCGCCGCGATAGAAGTTCGGGATCGCTTCACCCGCCACGATCATCTTGACGAATTTCGGGTAGAGCGCCTCCCAATTCCATTCGGCGCCGGTGAGATAGGCTTTCGGCGCTAGCGGCGACTGGTTGACGTGATAGCCGCACACCATCGCGCCGCGGCGCGCGGCGTTCTCGACCATCGTCTTCGGTCCGTCGACATGACAGGTCAGTACATCGACGCCCTGGTCGATCAGGCTGTTGGTCGCCTCGGCTTCCTTGACCGGCATCGACCAGTCGCCGGTGAAGATCACCTGCGTCGTCGCCTTCGGATTGGCGAGCCGGGCGCCGAGCGTGAAGGCGTTGATGTTGCGCAGCACCTGCGGGATCGGCTTGGCCGCGACGAAGCCGAGCTTGCCGCTCTTGGTCGAATAGCCGGCGACGATGCCGGAGATGTATTGCGCCTCGTCGATGTAGCCGAAATAGCTGCCGGCGTTCTTCGGGTCCTTGTCCGACCAGAGCCCGCCGCAATGCTCGAAGTGCAGCTTCGGAAACTTGCCCGCCATCTTGACGACGTGCGGATTGTAGTAGCCGAACGAGGTCGGAAACAGCAGCGTGGCGCCGTCGAGAGTGACCATGGACTCGATGGTCTTCTCGACCGCATCGGTCTCAGCCACCTTCTCTTCCTCGACCACCTTGATGCCGGGAAGCTTCTTCACCGCCGCCGCGCCCTGGGCATGGGCCTGGTTGTAGCCGTAGTCGTCGCGCGACCCGACATAGATGAAGCCGACCGTGGTTTCCGCCGCCGCCGCGCCGCGAATGCCGAGCGTGCTGCCGAGCGCCAATGCCGCGCTTCCCTGCAATAAATGCCTTCTTGAAATCCTGCCAAAATCCATCGCCTGCTCCCTCCGGCGGGACCGGCCCGCCTGTCCTTGTCGCAGCCGCCGTAACGACGGCGCTTGACGAAGTGTCGCAAGCTTCGTGCCAGAGCACGTTTGGCGATCATGGTTCCGTAAGCATCTGAATATGCGGGCGAATGGCTGCCGGGATGACAGGGAGAGGGAGCCAGGTGAGATTAGACTGCCTATTTTATAAGCGATTGATCTCTGTTGTATGCAATGCCGTTAAGCAACCGCTAACCGCCGAGCGGCCGATGCGCGCCCGGCCGGGACGTCGCGGAAGGCGCCATTTGCCGGCTGGTGAATCGGACCGGGCCTGCTACGAGTGAAGCGGGCTCGGGCGCCGGGTTGGACCGATGGGAAACAGCATGAGCGAGAAGAATCCGTCTCCGCTTGGCGCCGAGATCGTGGCGCGGATCAATCAGCTCGCGGCGATCTCGGAGACGCCGGAGCATCTGGCGCGCATCTTCCTCACCGAGGAGCACCGCAAGGCGGCCGATCTCATCCTGTCCTGGATGCGCGAGGCCGGCATGAGCGCGCATCTCGATGCTATCGGCAATGTCTGCGGCCGCTACGAGGGCGAGCGGGCGGGCCTGCCGGCGCTGATGCTCGGCTCGCATTACGACACCGTGCGCGACGCCGGCCGATGGGACGGCCCGCTCGGCGTCATCACCGCGATCGCCTGCGTCGCCGATTTGAATCGGCGCGGCAAGCGATTGCCGTTCGCGATCGAGATCGTGGGCTTCGCCGACGAGGAGGGCGTGCGCTTCGCCTCGACCTTGCTCGGCAGCCGCGCGGTGGCCGGCACGTTCGACGAGAGCGTGCTCAATACGCGCGATCGCACCGGCACCACGATGCGCGATGCGCTGATCGCCTTCGGGCTCGATCCCGATCATATCGGCAAGGCGGCGCGCGCCCGCCGCGAATTGCTCGGCTATGTCGAACTGCACATCGAGCAGGGGCCGGTGCTGGAAGAGAAGGCGCTGCCGGTCGGCGTCGTGACCGCAATTTCAGGTGCGACGCGGCTCGCCGCCAATCTCACCGGCTTTGCCGGCCATGCCGGCACCGTGCCGATGCCGCTGCGGCGCGATGCGCTGACCGGTGCCGCCGAATGCATCGTTGCGATCGAGCAATTCTGCAGGAGCGATGAAGCCGGCCTCGTCGGCACCGTCGGCTACATCAGCGCCATGCCCGGCGCCACCAATGTGATCCCGGGCAAGGTGTCCTTCACGATGGACATCCGCTCGCAGAGCGACATGCATCGCAAGCGCGCCGTCGCCGAGATTGTCCGGCAGATCGAGGCGATCGCAAAGCGACGCGAGCTCGCCTTGCAGATCGACGTCACCCATGAGAACCGCAGCGTGCCCTGCGCGCCCTGGCTGAAGACGCAGATCGCTGCGGCCGTCGCTGCCGAGGGCCATGCCGTGTTCGAGCTGCCGAGCGGGGCAGGGCATGACGGCATGGCGATGGTCGATGTCGCCGATATCGGCATGATCTTCGTGCGCTGCCGCGGCGGGATCAGCCATAATCCGGCCGAGCATGTCGAGCTCGCCGACGCCGACACCGGGGCGCGGGTGCTGCTGCGCTTCATCGAGAATTTCGAACGCACGGTGCAGTGAATATGTGAAGGCGCCGCGCCTGGTGCCCGCGAGGCACCAGTCCTGCGTCCGCGGTCGCCGACCCGTGCCGAATCTGGACAGAGCTGACCGCCACTGCCGGCTTGGCTGCGCCTATTGCGGGAACATCGTGAACGGCTAAACTTGGCGTCAACGGGGGGAAGGACATGCGGTCGTCCGTCGTCCACGACGTTCAGTTCCCAAAACAACCGGCGCTGCAGCTGATCTATGACACTGCACCGATCGGCCTTGCCTACCTCTCTCCCGACTGCCGTTATCTCCAAATCAACCAGCGGCTCACCGAGATCTGCGGGATCTCGGTCGAAGGCCATCTCGGACGCACCGTGCATGATTGCGTGCCCGCGCTGGCCACCGCGGTCGAAGGTATCGTTCGCTCGATCATGGAAACCGGCGAGCCGGTGACCGGCGTAGAGGTGTACGGCCAGCGCCCGGGTCACAATGACGAGCGCTGCTGGATTACGCATTGGCACCCGCAGCGCGAGCCGAACGGGAGCATCGTCGGGGTCAACGTCGCGGCCGAGGAGATCACCGATCGCAAACGCAGCGAGCGCGAGATCCGTGCCGCGCGCGATGCCGCCGAGAAGGCCTTGCACCATCTGCAGGAGACCCAGGCGTCGCTGATCGAGGCGGAGAAGCTTGCGGCGCTCGGCCGGCTGGTGGCCGGCGTCGCGCATGAGATCAACAGCCCGGTCGGCACCAGCCTCACGGTCGCCTCGGTGCTGGAACAGAAATGCGCCGACTTCGCCGCCGAGGCTGCGCGCGGCAAGCTGAAGCGCTCGAGCCTCAGCGATTTCATCGAGGTCGTCGAGAGTGCGTCGTCGCTATTGGTCGGCAACCTCAAGCGCGCAGCGGACCTGGTGCAGTCATTCAAGCAGGTGGCGGTCGATCGCAGTTATTTCGATCGCAGCGGGTTCGATCTCGGCGAGGTGACCGAACAGGTGCTTTCGAAGCTGCGTCCGGCGTTGCCGAAGAACAATCTGGCGCTCGAGGTCGATTGTCCGTCGGGTCTCGTGATGAACAGCTATCCCGGCCCCTGGGGCCAGGCGCTGACAAACCTGTTCGTCAATTCGGTGGTGCACGCGTTTCCGGACGGCAAGGGCGGCACCATCACGATCCGGCTGCGGGCGTCGAGCGCGGACCAGGTCGAGATCCTGTTCGCTGACGATGGCTGCGGGATGGACCGTGACGTGCTGCGGCAGGCGTTCGATCCCTTCTTCACCACGCGCCGCGATATTGGCCGGATCGGGCTTGGCCTGCACATCGTGCACAACATCGTCACGAACCGGCTGGGCGGAGAGCTCCATCTCGATAGCGCCCCGGGCATGGGGACGCGCGTGCGCATCACCCTGCCGCGCGTGGCGCCGCAGCGCGGGACGGATAGCTGACGCCGGATCGGGGGGGTCGAGAAGGAAATACTCCCTGCCTTTCGGACCGGAAAACGTCCTTCCAAGGTACCGCCGCAAAAGGCATTCTGCTACCCTTGCGTCCGCCCCCGCCGTCGCGACATTCTGCGGGTAGTCCAGATGGTTACGACGATGAGCCAATCCGCATTCGATCCCTTCGGTGAGCCGGTCCCCGCAGTCGATTCTTCGGCCGCGAGCGAGGGCGTGTCGAAATGGCTGAAGACCGCGGGCACCAGCGTGTTCTGGGTGCTGGTGGTCGGCATCGTGCTGGCGCGCGCCGTCTATTTCGAGCCGGGCGTGTTCAGCTTCGAGCATGCCGTTGCGTGGGCGCAGGGTCTGTTCGCCGCGCTCTGAGGCGGGATGAGTCTTGGTCTCGGTTCGCCTCTCGGATGAGGGCTCTTGCTCTCTCGACAGACCGTAACTCATCAACCGATTTGCTGCGCAAATCTACCTCTCCCTAGGGAGAGGTGTCGGCTAAGGGCCAGTGACGCTTCGTTAAACCAGGCGGCAGCGGTTAGCGCAAATTATCCCGAGTTGGTCCTTCACCCTTCGCTTCGTTTTGCAACCTCAGACGGTCGGTGTCGCTTAGCGGATCTTTTGATGCAACGAACTGCGGGCTTTCGGTTCGTTCAGGTAAAATTGGCGTGTCCGAAATCGTGCTCACGAAGCTTGTTTTGAGGATCGCAGGAGCAACCTTGTTGAGCTGGTCTTCCGGTACAGCATCATCGGCTTCTGCTATTGCGGAAACGATCCTAATATGCTCGTCGAGATTCAAAGTGGCGACGTTATTCCGAAAGAACAGTCCACGCCAACTGGTAGGCTTATCCGCACTATCGATTAGGAATGCATCAAATCTAACGCTGCGGCCATCGAAGTCGTTGGGGATTGATCGATGGATACCAAAACACCTCGCCGCGATATCAACCTTTCGGTGTTCTTGCATCGCAACGCTATAGTTAACGTCGCCGCTGCCATGTCTCGTCTCAAACATTTTGAAAGCCTTCTGACACATTCCCATCTCAATCAGAATGAGCCGATTGTCCGCCAGTCTAAACGAAAGCATCGTTCCGCTTAGACGAGGGCAGCCTCCCTTATTCACCTCTTCAACCCACTGGGCCGACCGGGTCAACTGATTGACTGCGCTCGAAGTGTATTGCCTCCCTCCGACTTCGAGAGTGACGGTTTCGCGATACGCAAAATCATAAGTGCAAAGCGGGTTGAACGCATTCGGCGGGCTGTGCTCATAGAAAATGAAACCAGCTGCGGAGGCCACCAAGCCCGCAAGCGTCCAAATGAGCAATTTCTTCATGCTGTGGCTGCTAGTGGATTTCGTATCATTGAAGGGTCGTTAGACCGTCGCTTTGGTTGCATTAAAAGTTCCAAACAACTCTTAACGCAGATCGATGATTACAGTAGGCGGGACGGACTTCCGCTTCGGGCCACAAGACTATATTGCTTGGGTCGGATCGCGTCTCCGCTTCGCCCCCGAAAAGCGGGCGTCACCCTGGTCTCATCGCGCTCTAGCCGCAGGTATCCGCGGCGCCGTCTTCGCCGCCTGCTTTTCCCGAATGATCCCCTCGAACGCGACCGCCGCCGGCACGTCGAGCCGGCCGGGCGATCTCAATTGCCAGAGCGTGCGTTCGATATGGACGCCCTTGATCGGGATCACCTTCAGCTTTCCAAGCTTGATCTGATCATCGATCGTCGCGATCGACACGATGGCGACGCCGACACCTGATGCCACGGCCTGCTTGATCGCCTCGGTGCTGCCGATCTCGAGCGTGCGCTGCGGCTCGACGCGGTGGGCGGCGAGCGCTTGCGCTACCACCTCGCGCGTGCCCGAGCCGGGCTCGCGCACGATCAGGATCTCGTCGTTGAGCAGGCGGACGTCGATCGGGCCTGCGGTGGCCGCGAAGCGGTGATCAGGGCCTGCAATCAGCACCATCACGTCGGTGCGCCAGGCGTCGCTGGTCAGGTTCTCGTCCTCGACCGGCCCCTCGACCAGCGCGATCTCGATCTCATGTCCCAGCATCAGCGCCGCGATATCGCTGGTGTTGGCGCTCACCACATGCAGGTCGATGCCGGGAAAGGCGCGGTGGAATACGCCGAGATATTCCGGGATCATATAGGTCGCGATCGTCGTGCTGGCGCCGAGCCGCAGCGAGCCGCTGTCGAGGTTGCGCAGCGCCTGCAACTCGTCCTCGGCGGCGCGCTCGGCCGCGAACAGGGTCTCGGCATGGCGGGCCAGCGCCGCGCCCTCCCGGGTCGGCCGCACCCCCTTTGGCGTACGGTCGAGCAGCCGGCAGCCGACCTGCAGCTCGAAATCCCGCACCCCCTTGGAGATCGCTGGCTGGCTGATGTGCAGGAGGTCGGCGGCGCGGGAGAAACTTCCGGTCCTCGCCACGGCCGCGAACAGGCGGAGCAGATGCAGGTTGAGGGACATAACTTCTCTCTATCGGGGCAGTCCGAAAAGATATTAGCCAAGAGGCCCGCCCTGGCGCATAAAATCTTCTCCGAAAAGAGGATTTCGTGCCGGAACAAGAACAAGATCAGGGGCAGAAGCAGGGGGTGCTGAAGGGCATCATCCTGCTCATTCCGGGCATTCTGCTGTGTGGCGTGGTCACGGTCATCTCGCTCGGTATTCAGGCTGCCGAGGAGCGGGTTTTCGACCATCCCTATATCGAGGCCCTGGTGGTCGCGATCCTGCTCGGGATGGCGGTGCGCACCGCCTGGGAACCGTCGGAGCGCTGGTGCTCGGGCATTGCCTTCAGTGCGAAGCAACTGCTCGAGGTCGCGGTGATGCTGCTCGGCGCGTCCATCAGCTTCGCCGCGATCCTGGCGTCGGGCTGGCTCCTGATCGGCGCCATCGCCGCGACCGTCGTGATCATGCTGGCGGTGAGCTATGGCCTCGCCCGCCTGCTCGGGCTCAAGACCAAGCTCGCGATCCTGATCGCCTGCGGCAATTCGATCTGCGGTAATTCCGCGATCGCCGCGGTGGCGCCGGTGATCGAGGCCGATGGCGACGACATCGCCTCCTCGATCTCGTTCACCGCCATTCTCGGCGTGCTGATGGTGCTCGGCCTGCCGCTGCTGATCCCGCTCTTGAAGCTGACGGCGACGCAATACGGCATCCTCGCCGGGCTCACGGTCTATGCCGTGCCCCAGGTGCTGGCGGCGACCGTGCCGGCCGGCATCGTCTCGACCCAGATCGGCACCCTGGTGAAGCTGGTGCGCGTCCTGATGCTGGGCCCGATCGTGGTCGGCCTCTCGCTGTTCGTGGCGCGGCGGCGCAAGGCCGGGCCGGCTAAGGAAGGCGCTGCAAAGGCCGCCTCGATCAGCCCGTTCAAGCTGGTGCCCTGGTTCATCATCGGCTTCCTGGTGCTGGCCGCGCTGCGCTCGTTCCAGCTGGTGCCCGACATCGCGATCGCGCCGGTGACGAAGACGGCGGCGATCCTCACCGTCGTCTCGATGGCGGCGCTCGGGCTCGGCGTCGATGTGCGCGTGCTCTCGACCGTCGGCGGCCGGGTGACGGCCGCGGTCACGCTGTCGCTGATGCTGCTCTTGGGCCTGAGCATCGGCCTCGTGCACTTCTTCAAGTAGAGCATGATCCGGAAAAGTGTGTAGCGGTTTTCCGAAGAGATCATGCTCAAATCGAACGGCTGGAGCGGGATGACGGTTCGAAGAACAGGCATCCCGCTTGAGCCGCCGGCCGCCCGGCTACTCGGCGGCCTTCGCGGTGTTACCGAACATCCGCGTCGGTGCGGGAAAGCCGCAAGACGTGCCGTCGGTGATCTTGACCTGGTCTTCCCAGGGCAGGCGGAAGCGGCCGGACACCATGTCCTGCATGAAGGTGTAGGGGCAATCCATCGCGCCGCCTTTCACCGCGACATAGCCGCGGTGCCAGAGCTGATAGATGTTGTTCTCGACGCCCCAGTTGATCCGCGCCTCGCGCACGAGGTCGGGCCGCACCTCGGCGGTGATGATCTCGTCGGCCCGTCCGGTGGTCCCGTGCGCGATGATGCTGCCGTCGAAATTGACGATCATGCCTTCGCCCATCGAGTCGAACGACCCATCCGAGCCGCACATGCAGACATTGGCCGTCACCATCAGGTTCTGGAATGCGTTGGCCTGGTTGGTGAAGCGCCAGCTGTCGCGGATCGGCGCGGTGTAGCCCGCGGTGCGGATCATGATCTCCGCGCCTTTGTAGGCGCATTCGCGCGCCATTTCCGGGAACATGCCGTCATGGCAGATGATCAGTGCGATCCTGGCGCCTTTCGGCCCGTCGATCACGGGAATGCCGATGTCGCCCGGCTCCCATGGCTCGACCGGAATCCAGGGATGGAATTTGCGGTAGTACAGCTTGATCTCGCCGTGATCGTCGATGATCAGCCCTGAATTGTAGGGATTGCCGTGCGGGTTGAACTCCATGATCGAGAAGCAGCCCCAGATATTGTTGTCGATGCAGGCCTGCTTGAAGGCCGCGACTTCGGGCCCGTCGAGGCGGCACATGATCTCCGGATTGGTATCCATCGAGAGGCCGTGCAGCGAATATTCGGGGAACACGACAAGATCCATGGTCGCAAGGTTGCGCCGCGCCTTGCCGACCATCCAGACGATGCGCTCGGTCTGTCGTGTCAGATCGGCCTTGGTCGCAACCACGGGCAGCTGCAGCTGCACCAGTCCGATCACGACGCCATTGGGTGATTTGTTGAGGCCGCCAAGTCCATTCATGCCTGTCCTCCCGCCTATTTTGAAATGGGCTGTCATGTCGCGAACGATGATCTTCGTTCGGTCGGGCTCCCGGCTAGCAACGATCATGCCAGCAGGATCGGACGATCGGCAAATCAGCTGCCGGTGATTGCGCAGTGGCACGCGGTTTGCTTAATCAAGCGCGGATCTTCTCGCATTCGGGGGCGTGCGTCATGGCGAATTCAGGCGGGACAATCGCGGCGGAGCCGGCGCCGATCACGCTCGACTGGAGTAAGACCGCGCTCGTCATCATCGACATGCAGCGCGATTTCATGGAGCCCGGCGGCTTCGGCGAGACGCTCGGCAATGACGTTAGCCAACTCGCGCGCGCGGTGCAGCCGATCGCCGCGGTGCTCGCGGCGGTGCGCGACGCCGGGCTGCTCGTGGTCCATACCCGCGAGGGTCATCTGCCCGATCTCTCCGACGCGCCGCCGGCGAAGGTCGAGCGTGGCGCGCCCTCACTTCGGATCGGCGATCCCGGACCGATGGGGCGGATCCTGATCCGTGGTGAAGCGGGGCACGACATCATCCCCGAGCTCTATCCGCTCGAGAGCGAGATCGTGATCGACAAGCCCGGCAAGGGCGCGTTCTACGCCACCGAATTCGGCGACATTCTCCAGAAGTACGGCATCGAGAATCTGCTGGTCTGCGGCGTCACCACCGAGGTCTGCGTCAACACCACGGTGCGCGAGGCCAACGACCGCGGCTACCGCTGCGTCGTGATCTCAGACGGCTGCGCGTCCTACTTCCCGGAATTCCACGAGATGGGCCTGAAGATGATCAAGGCCCAGGGAGGCATTTTTGGTTGGGTCACCGATTCAGCCGCGGTGCTGGAGGCGCTCGCTGCGTAGCTAGAGCATGATCCGGAAAAGTGTGAAGCGGTTTTCCGAAAAGATCATGCGAAGCAAGAATCTAAAGCGCGATGACGATTCAAACTCATCTCATCGCGCTTTAGTGCTCCATGATTCCGAAGTTCGGATGAGAGTGAGCCGCATGTGCTTACGAACCTCGGAATCGAAACGCCATCCACTGCGCAACGAAGAGCCAACGCGCGATAACGATTCGATCCGTACCGATCGCGGCCTAACGCGTTCAACGCCGCATCGTGGCGCGGACGTCGGAGGGCGTCGCGCCGTAGCGGCGGCGGAACGCGCGGTTGAAATAGGACAGATCGCCGAAGCCGGCTTCGAACGCGATGCTGCTGATGTTGCGATCGCCCCAGCGCGGATCGGTCAGCAGCCGATGGCTCTGCGTCAGGCGGGCGTCGAGGACGAATTCGGTGAAGCTCGTTCCCTCGTCGGCGAACAGGCGCTGAAGATTGCGCGGCGAGAGATTCCGACGCGCCGCGACGGTGACCAGCGTGAGGTCGGGATCAGAGCAATGCGCATGGATGTCGGCTTTGGCGGCGGCAAGCCGCGCGGCGCGCAAGCCCCGGTCCTTCGCCACAGCCGCCCCGTCGCGGGTGGCGCCGATCACCAACGCCGCGAGGTCGTAGATGTGGGTGACGACGACTTGCCGTAGTTCGGGTGTCGACATCGGACCCATGCGGATCAGTTTTTGGAGATAGTAGGTAAGCAGTTTAACGGCTTCGGTATCGCGCGGCACCGGGCGCATGAGCGCATCTTCGGGATATGACACGAGCTGCGTAAGCGCGTTGCGCCGCAACCGCAGACTGAGGAAGCGCGCGAATGACGGACAGATGCTCACCCACGGCTCCGCGGTCGACATCAGGATGGCATCGCCGGCAGCGCCGGTGACCTCGCGGCCCCGGTGCGTTAAGACGGGCGCGCCGCTCAGCGAGATGCGAAGCATGAGGTGGTCGGTGCCGTCGAGCAGTTCGTGCGTCACGGCAGTGCGTAGATTGCCGAGGGTCCAGGATCCAAAGCACAGCTCGGGCAGGGCGTGCGCCGTCGCCTCGGCGTGGAACGGCCCGTCATGCAACGGCATCGTGTCGAATTGAAAGACGCGGCGTCCGATCGCTTCGCGCCATATCGCGAGCCGGTTCTGCGCCGGCCATTCGGCGGTCGAAAATCGGAGCGTCGTGGGCTCTGGGGGCTCTGACATCATGGGCTCGTAGGCGTATATGTTCTGATCTGTGTTGCCCTATTGTAGCACCAGGTTCAAAAATCAAGGCTGTCGTCTCAGTCCAAGTCCGTGACACCCCAGCCCAAGCGGGCTCATCCGGCCATCCCTACACGTCGTATCCCTAGGAGTCGACGAGGGAGTTTGGGGTGCAGGTCTCAGAACAGGACAGGACGCCGGCCGGCGCGATTGTTCCATGCCGGATCGGCGTGCGCGCGGGTTCGATGGCCCGCGTCATGCTCTGGCCGCTGCTGCTCGGCGCAATCCTGATGCCGCGGACAGGCGAGGCGCAGGACGCGACATGGAGCGCCCATCCTGTCTCGAACGACTGGACCGATTCCGCCAACTGGAGTTCCAACTTCCCGCCGACGGGGACGGCGACTTTCGGCGCCTCCAGCCAAACCGCGATCACGGCTCCGGGAATAGTCTCGGTCGGGACGATTGTGTTGAACAGCGATGCGCCGGCCTACAGGTTCAGTGTGGGCCTGACGTTTACCGGCCGGGGAATCGTCAACAAATCAGGCTCTGCTCCGGTTTTCGACAATGGAGTTGGCTTTAGTAACGCCAGTTCGGCCGGTAACGCCATCATCAACACGACTTCTGGCGGGGCCTTTTTCAACAACACCAGCACCGCGGCCAATGCCACGATCAACAACGCCGGCACCGTTCTCTTTGCGGACAGCAGCTCGGCCGGCAACGCCACTATCAACAGTCTCAATTCTATTATTGCCGAGATACATTTTTCCAACACCAGCTCGGCTGGCAACGCCCATATCAGCAACGGCTTCTCTCTGACCTTTGACGACCATAGCACGGCGGCCAACGCCATCATTGCCAACCCTCGCGGCGGTGACGTGATTTTCGCCGCCAGCAGCACGGCTGCTAACGCAAGCATCACCAACAACGAAATTGTGAATTTTGAATTTTCCAGTACCGCCGCCAATGCCAGCATCACGAACTTCGGCAACGGCAGGCTCTTTTTTGGTGATGCCAGCAGCGCCGGCAATGCGACGATCATCAACAACGCCGGTGGGCTGACATTCTTTAGCGCTCAATCCACTGGCGGTAATGCGCGTTTCATCAACAACGCGGGCGGCGTGTTCGACATGTCGCACTTGGCAAGCGCCGGCACAACAGCCGGCTCGATCGAGGGGGCGGGATCGTTTGTCCTTGGCGGCAAGACGCTCACTGTCGGCTCCAACAATCTCTCCACGGAAGTGTCCGGCGTCATCAGCGGCACCGGCGGCAGCCTTACCAAGGTCGGCACCGGCGCGCTGACGCTGTCAGGTAGTAACAGCTACACGGGCGCAACGGTGGTGAGTGGCGGAACACTCGCGGTCAATGGCTCGATCGCGCAATCCGCGGTAAGCGTCAACGGCGGCGGCACGCTCGCCGGCGCCGGCACCGTCGGCGCGACCACGATCGCCGGCGGCGGTACGGTCTCGCCTGGCGGTGGCGTGGGTGGTGCGATCGGCACGCTCCATATTGCCGGCAGCTTGGCTATGCTGCCGGGTGCCATCTACGCGCTCGACCTCAACGCGGCCGGACGGAGCGACAGGATCGTTGCGAGTGGAGCAGCCAGTCTTTCCGGCGGAACCGTGCGGCTGGCGTCGGTGAACAGTTTCCTCCTCAACACGCCCTACACGATCCTGACCGCAGCGGGAGGAAGGACCGGCACGTTCTCGGGCTTGATGTCCGGCACCAGCAGCTTCGCCTTCATCGCGCCCAGCCTGACCTACGATGCAAACGACGTGTTCCTGACGTTTGCACGCAACAATGTGCGCTTTGCGAGCGTAGCGCAAACGCGCAACCAGATCGCGACGGGGGCCGGGTTAGACGGCCTCGGCCGCGGGCCGGCGTTCAACGCGCTCGCCTTCAGCACGACGCCGGCGCAGGCGCGCTTCGCGTTCGACCAGCTCTCCGGCGAGCTGCACGCGAGCGCGGCGGGCGCGATGCTCGATGAGTCGCGAGACGTCCGTGACGCCGTGATCGGTCGACTGCGGCAGCCTTTCGGCAGCGCGGACGGACCGTCTGCGGCGCTCGCCGGCATCGGTCCTCAGGCCGTCGCGATCGACGGCAGCGGCGCCTTGGCCTACGCGGCCGAACCGGCCTTCAAGGCCGCGCCGAAATTTTTGCCGCAGGAGAGCGTGATGACCGCCTGGGCGCAAGCCGTCGGCGATTGGGGGCACAATGGCAGCGACGGCAATGCCGCCGCGCTCAGGCGTGAGACCGGCGGCGTCATCTCCGGTGTCGACGCCACCTTCGACGCGCGTTGGCGGGCCGGCTTTGCCGGCGGCTACACCCAGTCCTTGCTGCATGTCGATGACCGCCGCTCGGCCGCCACCATCAACAACTATCACCTCGCGCTCTACGGCGGCGGGCAGCTCGACGCCTGGGCTCTGCGCGGCGGCGCCGCCTTCACCGCGCACAGCATCGATACCAACCGCGCGATCGTGTTTCCCGGCTTCTTGGACGCCGCCAAGGCGAGCTACGACGCCCACACCGCCCAAGTGTTCGGCGAGATCGGCCGCGGCTTCGCACTCGGCCGTGTCGCGCTCGAGCCGTTCGCGGGGCTTGCCTATGTGCACCTCGACACCGGCCATTTTGCCGAGACCGGCAGCGCGGCGCTGAGCGGCGGCGGCGGCGCCTTGGCTACCGCCTTCACCACGCTCGGGCTGCGCGGCGAGGGCGCGGTAGCGCTGGCTGACGGCAAGCCGCTGACGGTGCGCGGCACGCTCGGCTGGCGGCACGCGTTCGGCGATGTGAGGCCGGAAACGCTGCTGGCGTTTTCCGGCGGTGGGACACCGTTTACGGTTGCCGGCGTGCCGATCGCGCGCGATGCGTTGCTGGTCGAAGCGGGTCTCGGCTTCAACCTAGCGCGCAATGCTAGCGTTGGCCTCATCTATTCGGGACAGCTTGCGCGTGATTCGCACGATCACACCGCCAAGGGCGAGATCAACTGGAAATTCTAGAGCGTTTTCGAGCGAAGTGGACACCGGTTCGCGTGAAGCGGCAAAACAAGAATCTAAGGCCCCGTTCCGATTCCATCGGAACGGAAATGGCCCTAGGTGGTGTGGACTCTAAGGATTCCCTTTTGAGAGCAAATCAGATTCAAGGCTTCTTTTGGGAGGCAGTCTTGGGT